>DATHUY010000127.1 GCA_035461765.1 Longimicrobiales bacterium | reverse complement strand
TCTGGTCGCGGCATTTCTGGGCGGCGAGAAGCGCGCGTTCAACGAGCTGGTCTCGCGCTACCACGTGCGGCTGCTGAACTTCATCCATCGCACCATCGGCGACCGTGAGCGGGCCGAGGACCTGGTGCAGGAGACGTTCGTCCGCGTGTACCGCCATCTGCACCGCTTCGACCAGTCGAAGAAGTTCTCCACCTGGGCATACACGATCGCAGGCAACCTGGCGAAGAACGAGCTGCGCAACCGCTCGCGCAATCCGCTGGTGCTGTTCCAGACGATCAAGAAGAACTGGGACGCCGATCATCGTCCGCTGGAGTGGGAGGACAACACGTACCGCCCGGACGACCTCTATCGGAAGCGCCACCTGAAGGAGATGGTCGACCACGCGGTCGCCCAGCTGCCCGAGCACCACAGGCTCGTCTTCGTGCTGCGCGAGATGGAGGGCAAGACGTACGAGGAGATCAGCGACATCACCGGCGTCAACCTCGGCACCGTGAAGAGCCGGCTCAACCGCGCGCGCAACAACTTCGCGCAGCTGATCGAGCCGATGCTCGACTAGAAGCGTCCCGTCGGGTCGCTCCATGGAGCCCTGACCCTGGCAGGTCCGAGAGGCGGAGTGAGGCAACATGCCTTGCTCCGCCTCTCTGCAAAAGATCCCCGGCCCCCGCGCGAGCCCGCGCCCGCGCCGCCCGATCCGACCCGGACACGAACCCACGGGCCCGCGCGCGGGCCCGCGCCCGCGCCCGACCCGAGCACGCTCCCGATCCCGCTCCCGATCCCGCTCCCGATCCCGCTCCCGAATTCGTCGACCGAACCTTGCCAGGACCCGGTCATCCGGCAGAGACTGTCCGCATGACTGAATCGATACAGCGGCGCCGCGAGCGACGGCGCGAGTTCCTGCTCCGGCTGTACCAGCGCGTCGACGGCAGCGTCACCGAGTTCGTGGCCGCTTACGAGCTCGGCGCGGAGCTCGGCATCGAGGAAAGCGAAGTGCGGAAGATCTTCGAGTATCTCGAGGAGAAGAATCTCGTGATGGTCGATGACCATCGCGCGGGCATCGTGCGACTGACCGCGGAGGGCGTCGACGAGGTGGAATCGCGCGCCTGAGCGGCAGCATGCTTCAGCGGTCGTCGACGGGTGCGGGCCAGCCCGACTGCGCATCGCATCGGTGCACCATGTAGTGCGGCACCGTAAAACCACGGTTGGCATATGTCGTGCACTTGACGAGGGGCAGGCTGACCGGGCGCCCCTCCAATAGTGGTCCCCAAGCCACGAAAGAATAAATGCCTGGTCACCCGAAAGGGCAGACGCCTTCAACGGCGCTGCCCTTTCTACATCCGTGCGATAACGCCCAGTGCTGAGCGGTCATCGCGCGACGCTCGCCCGGCACGCTCCCGTATCAGTCCGAAAGCATTCACTTCAATTGCACCGGCACCCACTCGCGCAGGCTGTTTACCAGCCACAGCCGCGTGACGCGCTTCAGATCTGCGATCCTTACATCAGCCTCGCGCACGCCGCGCGTGCGCAGCAGCTGTTCGCGGAACGTGCCGGGGAGGAGTCCTGCGTTAAGGGGCGGCGTGATGCGCTCGTCGTCGATCTCGGCGACGACGTTGCCAATGGTGAACTCGGTGATGCAGCCATTCTCGTTGTGCAGCAGCACGTCGAACGCGTCGGGGTGCTCGGCCCGGCGCACATCGTACGCAGCGCGTGCGGTCGTCTTGTGGTACAGCAGCCGGTTGCGGCTGTCGATCGGCGAGTCCGCGAGAACGACCGTACGAACGTCGTCCGCGCCTTCACCGGCCTGATCATCCATCCGGAGGCGCGTGATGCTGATGTGCGCGTCGCGTGAGACGGTCATGCGCACGCGCCACGTTCCGGTTACGACGGACTGGCACAGGCGGGCGAGTGACGCGGCGGCGCAGCCGCGCGCTTCCTCACTGAACCCCCAGTAGCGCGCGGACGATTCCAGTCGGTCGAGGTGAAGGTCGAGCCGCGGGATGACGCCGTTCTCGAGGCGCATGGTTTCGAGCAGATCGAAGTCCGGGATGGGCGCTTCCGTGAGCAGCGCGGCCTTGGCAACGACCTCGTCGTACTCGGCGTCGGCGACGGAATCCCACGTGATGCCGCCTCCCGCGCCGTACACGGCCGTATCCGTCGCCTTGTCGATGACCAGTGTGCGGATGGCGACGTTGAACGTCGCGGTGCCATCCGGTCTGAGCACGCCGATCGCGCCGCAGTACACGCCGCGCGGCGACGGCTCCAGCCGCGCGATGTGCTCGAGCGCGGCGATCTTCGGCGCACCCGTCACGGAGCCGCACGGGAACGCGGCGGCGAAAATGTCATCCACCGTGACCCCGTCACGCAGCCGCGCCGTGATCGTCGATGTCATCTGGTGCACGGTCGGGTAGGTCTCGACGGCGAACATGTCACGCACTTCCACGGCGCCGAAGCGGGCGACCCGACCGAAGTCGTTGCGCAGCAGGTCGACGATCATGAGGTTCTCCGCGCGGTCCTTGCCCGAGTCAGCGAGCCGCGCGGCGGCCGCCTCGTCCTCCCCGGCCCAGCGGCCGCGGCGAGCGGTGCCCTTCATCGGTCGCGTCGTGACGATGCCGTCGCGGACATCGATGAACAGCTCGGGCGACGCGGACACGACCGCCCAGTCCGGCGTTTCGATCAGGGCGTGATAGCGGCCGTGGCCCGCCGCGACGAGCCCGTCGTACAGATCACGCGGCTCAATGCCGCACTGCGCACGGAAGCGGATCGTGTGATTCACCTGGTAGACACTGCCTTCGGCGATCGCTGCGCGGATCACGCGGATCGCATCGTCATAGTCCGCTCGCGGCACGTCCGCGCTCCACGACACCCGCGGCAGTGGTGGAGCGCTCGCGCCGCGTACGACAGGATCGGGCGGGTCGAAGACGCCGAACCATACGAGCGGCAGGGCGCCCGCGTGCGCGCGCGTCGTGAGTGCCGGGTCGAACGCCGGCGCTGCTTCGTACGCGACGAATCCGGCCACCCACGCGCCATCGGCCGCGGCCTGTTCCGCCTGCCGCAGGGCCGGCCGCACGTCCTCGATGCGGTGTGCGGAAATGACACGGAGCGGCGGACCGGGCTCGAGCCGCTCGCTGTTGCGGCCGGCCGCCGGGAAGTCCAGTATGACGCGGGCGGGTGGCATTGGCGGCAATGTGGGGCCGGAGCAGGGGCGGAACAACGGTCCGGGGGCGGCAGTAGTACCTGCGGGTCGCCGGGGGAGGCGGCCATGCGGAAGCAGGGCGCAGCAAACGGGGGTGAACGTGAATCCTGGCAAGGCCGGCCGATCGCACGAAGTCGGATGCGATGAATATCTGGCGCGCCACAGTGAGTACCTGGACGGCCTTCTGTCGCCGGTCGGGGCGGCGCGACTGAGCGCGCACGCGGCTGCGTGCAGCTCGTGCGCGCGCTATGACCGCATCGTGCGGAAGGGCATCGATCTGGTACGCGATCTCCCGGACGTGCAGCCATCCGAGGATTTCGAGCAGCGCCTTCAGCACCGCATCTTCCACATGGAGGACGCGGCTTCGCTGCCGTCGCGGCCCGCGGGTCTTGCGGCCGCGCTCGGTGTGGCTGCCGCCATCGCTCTGCTCGCGTGGAGCCCCATGATCATGACGGGGACCGGTGAGGACGTGGCCGCGACAGCGGAGCGGGAGAGCTCCACGGTCGCATCGGCGGACGACGCGTACGGTGCAGTGCCGCTGTTCAGCCAGAGCGCCTGGTACCCGATGGCCATGCCGGCTGCGCCGTCGCATCAGCCGTCCGGCCTGCTGGCCGCATTCCCGGGGCCGTATTCCCCGCTGGTCGTAACGCCGCCCGCGCATCGTTCGGTGCGCCGGGTCTCCACGGAGTACGTGCCGATCGACTGACGCGATGGCACTCACGAGTCCCGACAAGCTGACGCGGGCACTCGAGGCCGGAAAGCTCGGTGGTGTCTATTTCCTCTTCGGCGAGGAGGAATTCCTCAAGGAGGAGGCGGCGGCTGCGATCACGGCCGCGCACCTCGACCCCGCTACACGCGACTTCAATTACGACCAGCTGCGCGGCGCCGACCTGGAGCCGGAGACGCTCGCTTCGATCGCGAATACACCGCCCATGATGGCGGAGTGGCGCGTGCTCGTCGTGCGGGAGGCGCAGGCGCTCGCCGCCAACGCGCGCGGACGCACCGCGGTCGAGTCGCTCATCGAAAAGCCGATTCCCGGTCTCGCGCTCATTTTCGTCGCGACCCTGCCGGAGAAGACGAAAGCGGCGTTCTACGAGAAGCTGAAGAAGCAGGCGACTGCGGTCGCGTTCCCGCAGCTGTCGAGCGGTGACATGCCGGGCTGGCTGATCGACCGCGTCCGCCATCACGGCATCGAGCTCGACACCGGCGCCGCACGAGCGCTCGCGGCCACCGGCTCGGACCTCGGCGTGCTCGTCCAGGAGATCGCGAAGCTTGCAGACTACGTCGGCGAGCGGAAACGCATTACTATTGACGATGTCACCGCGATCGTCGGGTCGGTACCGCGCCAGAACCGCTGGGACTGGTTCGACATGGTGGGCGATGCGCGCTTCCGTGAAGCACGTGCCGCACTGCCCGTGCTGCTCGAGGCCGGCGAGAATGGTGTCGGCCTCGTGATCGGCATGGGAACGCACTTCCTCAGACTGGGAATCGCCGCTGCGGGCGGAGAACGCGCGCTCGGCAACGCACTGCCGCCGCATCAGCGCTGGCTCGCATCACGGATCGCGAAGCAGGCACGGCGGTGGGACGCAAGCTCGGTCGAGGACGCAGTGGACGACCTGCTACGCGCCGACCGGCTGCTCAAGTCGTCTTCACTGAACGACCGTCAGATCCTCGAAGAGCTGCTCCTCAGACTCGAGCAGCGAAGCGCACGGAGAGCCGCATGAACACCCGCACGATCCTCATCGCCGTTGCACTCCTCGCGGGCGCGTCCGCCGTGCATGCCCAGGACGGCCGCCTCGACCGCGTCGAGAATCTCATCGCGACCGGGCGCCTCACCGAGGCCCGCAACACGCTGACGGCATGGGAGCGCGACAACGGTCCGCTCAGCGATGCGACGGCCGAAGATCGCGCTCGCGCACTCTACCTGGTCGGCGCGCTCACCAGCGATGTCGCGGAGGCCGAGGACGCATTCGTCGGCGTCGTGCTCAGCTACCCGTCGTCCCAGGTCGCGCCGAAAGCGCTGCTGCGTCTGGGGCAGGGCCTCTACACCGCCGGCGAGACGGATCGCGCCATCATGTTCCTCGAGCGGCTCCGCTCCGATTATCCCCGCTCCACGGAGCGCGAGACCGGCCTGCTCTGGCTCACCCGCGCGCAGCTCGCCCGCGGCGATGCCGCCGCCGCCTGCGGTACCGCGCGCGAGAGTCTGTTCGGCACCACGAACGAGAACGTCCGCACGCTCCTCGAGATCGAGCGCGATCGCGCCTGCGCTCAGTCCGGTGGCATCGCAGCCGGAGCCGACGAGCGGCGCGGCGGCGATACGCGGCCCGTTCCCGCGCTGGATGCGAATCCGGCGCTGTCCGTCGACACGACTTCAGGTCGCCCGTCGCCGCGAACGCCGCCGCGCCAGGATGTCCCGCCAGCAGTGCGCCGGGATCCGCCCGCAGCGCCGCGCCAGGATTCGGCAGCTGCGCCGCGCCAGGAGCCCGCTGCGCCGGTCCGTCGCGCCAATCCGCTGCCCGATCTCGGTGTCGCCGTCGATGAGAACGTGCGGCAGCCGCCGACCGTGCGCGCCGACACCGCGCGCGCCGGGACGACGCAGCGCACCGACCGTGACGCCCGCACCACCGACGCGACACGCACGCCGCCCGCCGATCCGAACGCGCGCGCGGACGACGCGCCACGCAACAACGCCGCGAGCGGACCCGAGTACGCCGTGCAGACTGCCGCATTCAGCGAGCGACGCCCCGCAGAGACCATCGCTGCGGAGATGCGTGCGAAGGGTTTCGATGCACGCATCGTCCAGGTGCCCGGCAGCCCATACTTCCGTGTCCGCTGCGGTGCCTATGCGAACAGCAGCGACGCTGCTGCCGCCGCACTGCGCATCCGCGATGCAGGGTTCGCGACACTCATCGTCAACGACGTGCGTCTCGAACGAGCACTGTGATCCGGTCCGCGCGCGCCAAGTGCCTTGTGCGCAACACGCTGCGTGCATAACCTTGTTGCGATGAGCACTCCTGCCGAAACACCGCGTCAGCAATACCAGGCGTGGATCGAAGAGCAGCTCGAGGATTACAAGGCGGGTCTCACCCGCGACGAGCTGCTCGACCTCGCCGAGGTCGCGGTCCAGCAACTCTTCGACGCGCCCGACGGCCAGTACCCGCTCACCGAAATCCTGCTGTGCGATTCCGTCGACCGCCTGCTGCTCGCGCGGCTGAACCTGCCCACGTTTCGGCAGTGGCAGCGCGCGTGTCGTAATGACACGGATGACCGTCCTCTGAAAGAGACGCTGGCCCATCTGCGGGCGGCCGGCTGACCGTCCTAACTCCTTACTCCATAATCTCTTAACTAATCCGGGCTCGCGCGGTACGGCGCGTGCCCTTGCACGCGTGCAGTCGCGGGCCCATACCGGCCGGCGCGTCGAGTGGAGGAGTGAGGGATGGACACAATAGATCAGCACGGCATCGCGCTGGCGGACGACCCGCCGGGCATTGTGATTCATGGCACGTTCGGGCCGACGCCGCGCCCGGCGATCAGTGCCTTCATCTGGGGCGGCAGGGTCCAGCCGACGCCTGCGCTGCCGTACGGTCGGCCGGCGGCGTAGCACGACCGTCCGCAACGTACATCAGGCCGGAAGAGGTCCTCGCGCAGGCGGGGGCCTCTTTTTGCTGGGAGCTGTCGTGCAGTGATGAACGTGGTACAGCGGCGGGGGGAGTGGATGGGCGCGGAACGGGATGTAGCGGTCATCGGTGCGGGCGCGGCGGGGCTGGCGGCGGCGCTGCGCCTGACGCGGACGGGCGGGCGCGTGACTATTTACGAGCGCGGTGTTCGTGCGGGCGGGCGGATGCAGACAGAGACGCTGGACGGCGCGCGTGTGGATGTCGGCGTCCAACTGGTGAGCTCGTCGCACACCGCGTTCTTCGATCTGGCGGAGAGGGCCGGAGTGCGGGAGCTGCTGCGGCGCTCGCCCGGGCGAGATGCGCTGTGGCGGAAGAACCGCGCGAACGCGATCACGTACGGCTCGGTCGCGAGCATGGTGGCGTCATCGGCGCTGCCGGCGACACTGAAGCTGAAGATGGGGAGCCGCTACCTGCCGTTTCTGGCGACGCGCGCGCGAACGCTCGATGCGAACGATCCGGCGGGCAGCGGCGGCGTCGCGCACGACCGCGAGTCGATCGGCGCGTGGGGTGTCCGCGAGCTCGGCTCCGACTTCGTGGAGCTGCTCGCGTATCCGTTGCTGGCGGCGTACTACGGTGCGGAGCCGGAGCAGACCAGCGCGGGCGTCTACCACGCGCTCGCGCGCGAGGGCATGGACGTGTCGGTGTACGGCGCGGCGGGCGGATTCGGTGCGCTGGCGGATGCGTGGCTGAGCGCAGCGGAGAGCGCCGGTGCAACGTATGCCTCGGCCACGGAAGTCATGCGCGTGTACGCGTCGCGCGATGGAGTACGACTGGAGACGTCGTCAGGCGAAGCGCATCACGATGCAGCCGTGATCGCCGTGCCGGCGCCCGTCGCGGCGCAACTGGTCGAGGGTGGCGAGCTGGGTGTATGGCTGGCCGGTGTTCACGTCTCGCCCACGATCACGGTCGCGTTCAGCATGGACCGGCCGTTCCCCGGCGACTACTTCGGCCTGTCATTCCCGCGCGGTGACGCGATCGGCAACCGCGTGGTCGCGCTGTGCATCCAGAGCCGCAAGCTGCCCGGCCTGGTACCGGCCGGTGCGGACGCACTCGTCGCACTGCCTGCACCCGCCGCGACGCCATCACTGCTGGCGCTCGATGATGACAGCGCCGCCGATGCCGTGCTGGGCACGCTCGAGCGTGCGGTGAGCGGTATCGCGAAGCACGTGCGTTCCGCTCACGTATACCGGTTCGAGCAGGGCTACACGATCTTCAGGCCCGGCTACCTCGCGCACCTCTCGCGTTTCGACCCGGCGTGGCTCCCGCCGAACACCGCGCTCGCCGGCGACTACATGCTCGCCCCGAGCGTCGAAGGCGCCGTCCGGTCGGGAGAGGCTGCAGCGCTGCGCATACTACAGCCCTGAACACCAGGATTCCCGACCGGCCACGCGGCTGACACGACGGCTCAGCGGCTGAGCGTCACTTCCACGTTCCGGCCGTGACGCAGCACGTGCAGGATCAGGTCGTTGCGACCGGCGGCTTCGATGGCGCTGCGCAGGTCGCGGATCGATCGGACGGGCGTGTCGCCGACGCGAACGATGACATCGCCGCCGCGCAGTCCAGCGCGCTCCGCGGGTGTGCGCTCGGCCGCGTTCAGCACGAGCACGCCGTCCGTCGTGCCGAAGTATTCGGCGAGCGACGGATTGAGCGGGGCCAGCTCGGCACCGGCGACGGCGCGCAGACCCATGAGCACGTTCGTCGCCATGAGGTCGAAGCCGCGCACGACGGTCGAATCGCCGCCGAACGAGAACGTGCGGCCTTCGCCCGGCGTGAAGATGTGGATGCCGGCGGAATCGGTGAGCATGCGCGGCAGTCCACGCATCTCGAATCTGCGCACCAGCGAGTCGGGGCTGACACGGATCATCTCGCCGCGCCGCGCGATGTGCATCGTGTCGGTGCCCAGGATGATGATCGTGCCGCTGTCACTGTCGAACTGCCGCAGGCGGACGCGGGGCATGACCGCGCTGAACGAGTCGACGTTCGCACGCATGCGGTCCATGTAGATGGAGAACCGCTCGTCGACCGAGTCCGGGAATACCATGCGGAACTCGCTCGGCCGTTCCGCGGCGACGACCGTGATGTCGCGCTCACGGCCGTCACGCCGGATGCGGAGCACCACGGTGTCACCCGGCTCGAACGGTGCGCTCATCACCTGCGGCGATGCGGCCAGTCCGTTGATGCGGAGCAGTGTGTCGCCCTTCTCGAGGCCGGCCTTGTCGGCGGGCGAGTCGGGCACGACGTCCGCCACGATGCGCTGGTGCAGTCCGGCGCCAGGGATCGCTTCGGAGTAGAACCCGAGCATGCCGCGGCTGACTGTGACCGAGTAGACGAGCGGTCGGTCCTGCGCCGTGGCAGCGGCCGGCGCCAGCGTCGCGGCGGCGAAGAGTGCGATCAGAAGTCGATGCGTTTTCATTGTGCTTCTCCGGTGCGTCGTATGTCGATCAGTACCACTGTTCGCGGGACGCCTGGGCGACCTGTCGGAGCGTCGCGTCACGCTGCGCGAGAGCAGTGAGGTGGTACCCGTTGATGACGGGGTCCGTCGGTGTCTCATTGAGTGCGGCCTGCGTGGTAAGGATGATGCTCTGGAGCGCGGCGAGCCGTGCGATCGGGTCGCCGCTCTGCGCCTGCGACGCGAGCTCGGCATAGCGCGTCAGCGCCTCCAGGTACGCGGCTTCCGCCCCGCGCAGGTACTCCGCCGCCTCGTCCATCGTCGCGTTCTGCGGCAGCGTCATGCCCTGATCCGACGCGAGCGTCACACTGCGCGGTGTCGTTTCCGGTCGCAGCGCGGGCGTCGCATCCTCAGCTCGCTGGCCCTCGGTGTCCGTCGCCAGCACGGCCGGCGGCGCGTCCAGTCCGGGCTGCACTGCATCGCGTGTTTCGGTCGGGACCGCGGCGGTGCGGGGTGCGGCGCCGGGCGCGGTCATGCGGCCGGCCAGTGCACCGCCGAGCAGCAGCAGGAGTGCCGCCGCGGCCTGCATCATCCAGGCGCTGCCCGGGCGGTGCGGCCGCTGGATCAGGCCCTCTTCGGTGAGCCGGCGCTCGAGCGCCGCCCACTGGTCGGGCACGACCGCCATGTCGGGCAGCATCGCGAGAGCGTGCACGTCCTCGGTCATTGCCTCGAGCTGCGTGCGGCATTTCGCGCACGCGGACAGGTGCGCCGCTTCCGTGGTATCGGGCTCGTCCTCGACGAGCCGCGCAATCGTTTCCAGATTCAGATGCGACATGCTTCCTCCTCGATCAGCGTGCGCTGGCCTGCCTGAAGCAACCCCCTTAGCCGCGCACGTGCCTTGAACAGCTGACTCTTCGATGTGCCGGCCGCGATGCCGAGCAGAGCGCCGATCTCTTCGTGCGTGTATCCCTCGACGTCGTGCAGCACGATGATCTGCCTCATCCCTTCCGGCAGCTCGTCCAGCGCGCGCTGCAGGCTGATCCGGAGCACGACATGATCGGTGCGACCCGAACGCTCGCGCTCCTGATCGAGCGGCGCCTCGTGGCTCACGCGCCGGTCGCGCCAGCGGCGGCCGTGCAGTGCGCTGTTCACCGCAATGCGATGCAGCCACGTCGAGAACCGCGCATCGCCGCGGAACGTCGGCAGTGCACGGAACGCACGGATCCACGCGTCCTGTGCCCAGTCCTCCGCCAGCGCGTCGTCACCCGCCAGCCGCCGCACCACCGCGTGGACCCGCGGCGCATAGCGCCTGTACAGGTCCCGGATCGCGGCGGCATCACCCTGCTGTGCCCGCCTTATGCAGTCCGCTTCGTTCATCGGCTTCCTCGAAGGTCCGACGTATCTGATCCCCATCGCGCCGGGAGGGTTGCCCGCGCGGCCCCTGGTCCCCGGGCGTGATCCCGCGCGACGGCCGATGCAGCGCGGCGTGAGGTCCGGCACGCGGGGCCGACTTTTTGCCCGGAGTGACGGGCCACGTCGGGAAAGGAGGCTGAATGCACCGGTTTCTGCGCTCCGGGGTGCTGATCGGGACGGTTGTCAGCGCGCCGGCCGCTGGCCAGGATCGGTCGGTCGGAGGCGACCTGAAAGACCTCTGGGGCGATGCGCGCTTCATCGTGGGTGCGCCCACGCACCCGTCGTCCGGCGACATGCGCACGGTCGCGGCGCTCGGCGGCATTGCGGGCGGCCTGCTGCTGCTGGATGAGCCGCTGCATCAGTGGATCAGCAGCGATCCCGTGGCCGCAAAGATCCTGCGCCCGTTCGACGAGAGCGGGCCGATCGCAATCATGGGGCGGACCTGGTTCTTCCTGCTGCCGCTCTCCGCCGGACTCTACGGTGCCGGGCACGCGTTCGATTCGCACGACCTGCGCAATGCGGGGCTCGGGTGTGCCACCGCCAATCTCACCACCACGGTGACGCGCACCCTGGTCGCGCTGCTGATCGGGCGCGACCGGCCGGGCGTGGAGAGCGGACCTTTCCAGTTCGAGCTGCTCGCGTTCGGCGACTGGGACCGGCGGTCGTTTCCCGGCGGACACGCGTCCAACATCATGAGCTGCGCGTCATTCTTTGCGCACCGCTTCGATCTGGGCATCGCGGAGCCGGCAGTGTGGGCGCTCGCGGGCGGGGTCGGCGTCGCACGCATCCTCGACGACGCACACTGGGCATCCGACACGTTCGTCGGCATGGCCTACGGCTACTCCGTCGGTCGCAATATCGCTCACCGCTCCATGGACCGCGAGGCGACGCGGAGCACGGAACGATCCCTGCAGCCGGGACTCACGCTGCGCTGGACGATCACATTCTGACTGGAACACCGGAAGGCTGCGATGAACTGGAAAACGATAGACGCCGACGGCTGCACGTGGGAGGTGCGATCCGTCGTCAATTCGCCGGGCACGGGCACCGCGTCCAACGAGGACGTGCTGGAGTTCCGGACTGCCGACGTGAACATGCCGCCGCGCCGGCTCGTCGTTCCGGCCGGCTCGCTCGAGCACATGGACGACGCCGCGCTGCGCGCGGCCTACCTGCGCGCGCTCCCCATCGGCGGGGACCACTACGGCCGGCCGGGCAAGCGGATGACGGACGTGGGCTGAGCGCAGACGGTTGACGGGAACCTGAACGCGGGGGCCACCCCGTGCAGCTTCTCCGTCGCCTGCCTATCTTGCCCCCATGGCATCGGACAACCTGAAGAACCTGGAATGCACCCGCTGCGGCGCGGAGTACGACGCCGAGCGGCTGTGGCGGCTGTCGCCGTGCTGCGGCAAGCCGCTGTACGCGCGTTACGACCTGGACCGGATCGCACGCACGTTCCGGCCGGACGACCTGCGCGGGCGTGAGCCATCGCTCTGGCGCTACGCGGACGTGCTGCCCGTACGCGACCCGGCGTTCAGGGTGACGCTGGGCGAGGGTCTGACGCCACTGCTGGCGGCGCCGCGTCTGGCTGAGCGGCTCGGTGTGGAGCGGCTGTGGCTGAAGGACGAGGGGCAGAACCCGACGGGCAGCTTCAAGGCGCGGGGTCTGTCGCTCGCGGTGTCGCGGGCGTGGGAACTGGGCGCAACGGAGCTGGCGCTGCCATCGGCGGGCAATGCGGGATCGGCCGCGGCGGCGTACGCGGCCGCGGCGGGGCTGCCGTGTCACGTGGTGGTCCCCGCGGACACGCCGCATGTCATCATCGAGGAGACACGCGCACTGGGCGCGGACCTCCAGCTGATCGACGGTCTGATCACGGACGCGGGTGCGCGCGTGGCGGAGGGCGTCGACGCGCACGGGTGGTTCGACCTGTCCACACTGAAGGAGCCATACCGCGTCGAGGGCAAGAAGACGATGGGCTACGAGCTGTTCGAGCAGCTCGTCGGTCGGCTGCCGGACGTCATCATCTACCCGACCGGCGGCGGCACCGGCCTGGTCGGTATGTGGAAGGCGTTCGACGAGATGGAGCAGCTCGGCTGGATCGGCCCGGAGCGGCCGCGCATGATTTCCGTGCAGGCGACGGGGTGCGCGCCGATCGTGCGGGCGTGGGAGACCGGTCAGCCGGAGGCGGAGCCGTGGCAGGACGCGCACACCTACGCGTCAGGCCTGCGCGTCCCGCGCGCTGTGGGCGACTTCCTCATGCTGGACGCGATCCGCGCCTCGGACGGCGCTGCGATCGCGATCGATGACGAGGAGATGAGGGAGGCTGTACGCACGATCGGCGCGGCGACAGGTGTGTTCGCTGCGCCCGAGGGCGGCGCGGCCGCGGCCGCGGTACCGCACCTGATCCGGCTCGGCCTGCTCTCGCCGGACGAGGAGATCGTGCTGTTCATCACGGGCAGCGGACTCAAGTACGTCGCGTGACGGCGCGCACCAGGGCAGCGCCGGCATGCGCCGTGCGACATGAGCACGATCATGGGTAACAGAGCACAACGCTTCGGTATCAGGATCGGGCGCGGCTGGGCCGTGCTCCTGCTGATTGCGGGTTCGCTGCTGATCGCGGCGTACTGGATCGGACCGTTGCGGCCGCTTCCCGCGCAGCTGGAGCTGCTCGCGATCGCGGGCGACAGCGCCGTCGCGGAGATCACGGTACAGCCGCGCCGCACGGCTGCCGGCGGCGTAGTCTTTCCAGTCCCGCTCGCGGTGCGGAACGTCGGCGCGCAGACCGTGCGCACGACCGAGGTGGTACTGAGCGTCCCGCCGCAATTCCGCATCTCGACGCCGCGCGGACGCGTGGAGCCGGGTGTGACTGCGGGTGTGCCGCTGCGTCGCTACCGGATCCCCATCCAGCGCACGGAGCTCGAGCCGGCCGTGCAGACGGAGGTCCTGCCTGGCCTCGATACGATCTACCTGGAGCCCGACCTGCCGCCGTACTACTGCTTCACGCAGGGCGCGCAGATCCCGGAATTCACGTCCGCGCCGCAGTTCGACGCGCAGACGCTCTCCGACATCCGGATCTTCTATTCGTTCCGCAACGCGTCGACGCGCGAGCGGCAGACCGGCCTGCTCAGGGTGCATGTCGATCCCGCGCTGATCGAGACCCGGCCGGCCCCGAGCCCGCCGACGTTCCCGACCGTCATCGAGATGCCGGAGGCGCGCGCGCCGGAGACCGGCACACTGCTGTTCGCGGGCGCGCGCACCGCGCACTGCGGCGATCCCGAACAGCCGGTCGAGCTGTACACGGCGCTGTGGGAAACGCGTGACGGCGGCCGGGTCTACGTCGTCTACGTCGATGACGTCGGTCGCAAGCGGCTGTACGACATGAACAGTGACGGCATCATCGAGCTGGAGACGTGGGACTCCGATGCGGACGGCCGTTTCGAGGCACGCCGCGACGCCCGATTTCCGGTGCCCGGCTTCCTGTCACCGCTGCCGCCGCGCGATCCGCAGATGGCACTGCCGGATCCGGTCGCACCGGACAGCGGCTGGCTCGCGTTGTTCCACAGCCCGCAGGAGGGGCCCGACCGCTTCGCCCGGTCGTCGCTCGTCGCTCATCCGCAGGTGGCCGTGGCCGATACCATGGCCGCGGACAGCGCCGCCGGGACGGCCACGTCGGAGCTGGCGTCGAGCGACTCCGTACGACCGGCCGGGACGCGTCTGCCCGGCGACCCGGACCTGAGCGATGTCCGTCCGGCCACGCCGCAATTCCTCGCACTGTTCGCAGATACCGCCGCCGGCCCGTTCCGCTTCACCCGCCGGCCGGCCCCGACGGCGCAGGCGCCTGCGCGGCCGGATACGCTCGCGGCCGGGGCGCAGGCGGACACGGCCGCACCCGCGGAGCCCGAGCCGGCGCCCCGGCCGCGGCGTCGCCAGCCGCTCGGCACGCCGATCCGACCGCCGCGCTGATATCGGAACGGTTGTTGCCGCTCCCGTAAACAGCGGCGCGACGCACGCGCGGCATGAAATCGTGGAGACAACATGAAGGAAGCACAGCGGAAGCATCTCGAACAGCGCCTGCTGGAGGAACGCGCGCGCACCGAACGCGCACTGCAGCGCTCCGACGAGACGACCCGCACGGCGACGGAAGAGGACGGTGACCTGACGTCGTATACGCAGCATCCGGCCGATGAAGGCACGGACACGATGGAGCAGGAGAAGGCGCTGCTCATGCTGAGCGCGGAAGGACAGCGCCTGCAGCAGATCGATGAGGCGCTCCGGCGCCTCTACAAGGAGCCTGACCAGTTCGGCAAGTGTATCGAATGCGGCAACGAGATATCCATGGAACGCCTCGAGCTGATCCCGTGGACCACACTCTGCCGCGATCACCAGGCGGAGAGCGAGGGCGGCAGCTGAACGGCCGGGCCGCCACACCGTGTGCGCGGCCCGACCCTCCGCCCGAGATCGACTTTTTCGCGATGGTCAACTACTGTGGTGTCCCGGTCGGTCCCCGGCGTCCGCCGCCGGAATCCGACCCGCCACTGCACAACGCGATCCTGAACCTGTCCAGCGCATCGTGGCTCTTGCGATACTCCTCGGCATCCTCGCCCTGAGCGGCGGGTTCATTTACACCGCGACGCGCAGCCGCGCCCTCGGTCCGCCCGAGCACGGTCTGACCGATGACATGGTGCGCCAGATCGAGGACGCGGGCTACATTGATGTCGACGAGCCGCTCGACCTGGATGAGATCCAGGAGGAGGAGGAGCGGTTCTGGGAGGAAGCTCCGTGGGAGGAGCCGGAGGAGTTCTGAACTGACATGACGGTATCGTTTCAGGCGACGCCCAACCCGAATGCGGGCAAGTTCACCGTCGGCCGGAAGACGGTCGAGGGCAATACGTCCCGTTCGTTCTACAACGCGCAGCAGGCTGCCGCCGACCCGGTGGCCGCGGCACTGTTCAACCTCGATGGCGTGACGAACGTGTTCATGGTCGAGGACTTCGTGACGGTAACGAAGCAGCCGGACGTGGACTGGTCGGACCTGATCCCGCGCGTGACTACGGCTCTCGAGCGCGTACTCTCCTGACGAACGATGTCTTCGCGGCCCGCCGTGCGCGCGTGCTCGACGCGCTCGACGGCGCTGCTCTCATCCTGGCCGCGGCACCGGAGCTCTTCGTCGGCGGCGACACGGATGTGCGGTACGTGCCCGCCGCGGACCTCTACTATCTGACCGGCTACACCGAGCCGCAGGCCGTGCTGCTGCTGTGCGGCTCGGCGGAGCAGGCGTTCACGCTGTTCGTGCGACCGCGCGATGCGGAGCGGGAGCTGTGGACGGGTGCGCGCGGCGGCGTCGAAGCGGCGCAAGAACGGTTCGGTGCGGACGCGGCATATCCCCTCTCCGACCTCCAGTCCCGGGTGCCGAAGCTGCTGGAGAACGCCGAGCGCGTGTACGCGCGACTCGCGACGGGACGTCCGGAAGTCGACGACGCGCTGCGTCAGGCGCTCGCACAGGCCGGCCGGTCGCGGCCGCGCACGGGCCGCGGCGTGCACACGGTCACCGACCCGTCCGTGCTGCTCGCGCCGATGCGCGTGCGCAAGGACACGACGGAGATCGCCGCCATGCGCGCCGCGGCGGACATCACAATCAGGGCGTTCGACGATGTCGCGCGCGGCCTGACGTCGCTCGGCCACGAGTACGAAGTGGAGGCCGGGATCGAGTACGGGTTCCGGCGCCGCGGTGCGCACGGTCCCGCGTTCCCGACCATCGCCGCCGCCGGCGCGAACGCGACCGTGCTGCACTACACGTCCAACGAAGCAGCGCTGCACGCGGGCGATCTCCTGCTCGTCGATGCGGGTGCACGCGCGCGGATGTATTGCGCGGACATCACGCGCACCTGGCCCGTGGCCGGGAAGTTCACGCCAGAGCAGCGTGCGGCGTATGACGCCGTCGTCGCGGCGCACGGTGCGTTCATCGAGTGCATCGGTCCGGGTCGCAGCCTGGGCGACGCGGAGGACGCGGCGCTGCGCGTGCTGGCCCAGGGCATGATCGATCTGCACCTGCTCGCCGGCACGATCGACGACATCATGGAGAAGCGCGAGTATCGCCGGTACTTCCCGCACCGCATATCGCACTGGCTGGGGCTCGAGGTCCACGATACCGGCAGTTACGCCGTGGGCGGTCAGCCGATCGACCTCGAGGAGGGCATGGTCCTCACGGTGGAGCCCGGCCTGTACATCCCTGCGGGGGACATGTCGGCACCGGCGGCGCTGCGCGGCATGGGCGTGCGGCTGGAGGACGACGTGCTGGTGACCGGCGACGGGGCGGACGTGCTGACGGGCGGTCTGCCGCTCTCCGCAGATGAGGTGGAGGCGCAGCTCGGCGGTTGACCCGCCATGCCGCCACCCCTACTATAGACGTACATATGATGTTCGGCGGATGGATTTGCGACTGGCCGCTTGCTACCGCCGGGCGCCTCGAGAGGGGCGCCGACCAAAAGCTAAAGTGCCGGGAAACCGAACCGTTCGTATCGTCGGCCCCGCACAGATTGCGGGGCTTTTTTTGTTGTGCGGCAGTCGCGGCGACAGTACGTCGCGGATCTGCCGCCGCGTGGCGGCGCGGGTGCGCCGGAGAGAGCAATGAGCAGACCGACCTATCTCGAGACGCTGGCGCGCCGCGTCCTGGTGTTCGATGGCGCGATGGGCACGAGCCTCCAGAAGCTGGACCTGACGGAGGCGGA
>DATHUY010000126.1 GCA_035461765.1 Longimicrobiales bacterium | reverse complement strand
GCAGGCCTCGGCAACGCACCTGATCGGGGGCGTGATCAAGGGCCTCAACTCGCGTCGCCCGGCCGTGTTCAGCATCTACACGCCGTGCCCCGTGGAGCACGGCCTGCCGGACGAGTGGGCGCCGCACGGCGCACGCCTCGCACTCGAGAGCCGCGCATTCCCGTATCTCACGTACGATCCCGACGCGGGCACGAGCATGACCGAGTGCCTGTCGCTGGAGGGCAACCCGGCGGTCGACGATCTGTGGCCGATGTACAAGCTCAGCTACACGGACGACAGCGGCACGCACGAGCTGGAGCTGCCGCTGACGATTGCGGACTGGGCGGCCACGGAGGCGCGCTTCCGCAAGCATTTCCGCGACGTGCCGGCCGACAGCTGGAACGAGGACATGGTGGTGTTCCACGAGTACCTCCAGCTCGGCGCGGACGAGCGCGAGGGCAAGACGCCGTTCGTGCACGCGGTCGATCGTGAGGGTCACCTGCGCCGGCTCAGTGTCGCGGAGGAGATCGTCACGCTGGCGCAGGAGCGCCTCATGCTGTGGGGCCAGCTGCGCGAGATGGCGGGTGTGGTGGTGCCCCAGACGGTGCGGGACACGATCACGCAGTCCCTCGAAGCGGAATACGACGCGCGCATCGCCGCCATGACGGCGGAGTTCGAGCAGCGCATTGCGGAGCTCAAGTCGACCTACCCGCGCGTGGTGGCACGGCGCATGGCGGAGTCGCTCATGCGCGGCAACGCGGGACGTACGATCTCCGAGATCGTGGCCGAGGCGGGTCGCATGCACGTCGAGCCGATCGGCGCCGATGTGCTGGGGATACCGACCGGGCCAAACGGCTCTGCGGTGACGGCGGCGGCAGGGATGCCTGTCCAGCAGGCTGGCACTGCCGACGGCAGTGTCATGGCCGCCGCCACCGCACCTCCCGTCGCCGGCAACGGTGCTGTCGCAGCGGCGACGGCAGCTCCCGCCGCGGCGCCCGCGGTGGAGGATGCCGATGATGACATGGCCCTGGAGCCGTACATCGACACCGATCGCTGCACGACGTGCAACGAATGCACGAACCTGAACGGAAAGATGTTCGCCTACGACGACAACAAGCAGGCGTACATCAAGGACGCGCGTGCGGGAACGTTCGCGCAGCTGGTGCAGGCGGCGGAGCGGTGCCCGGCCGGCCTGATCCATCCGGGAACGCCGCTCAACCCGAACGAGAAGGATCTGGCGAAGTGGATCGAGCGCGCGAAGCCGTTCAATTGATTCCCGGACCAGGCTTCGGTCTGCGGTTATGGCCGATCCTGACCGGGGAATGTCCCGCGCCGCAGCCGGAATGCGCGGGTTCGGGCCGTATGGCCATGTCGGCCTCGGCCATAACTGCAAACCGAAGCCTGGTCCGGGGCCGATGAGCGGATTTCGACATGGTGTCCATCCGCCCGAGCGGAAGGAGTTGACGGCAGCAGTGCCGGTGCGCCGGATGCCGTTCCCGCGCGAGATCGTGCTGCCGCTGCGCCAGCACGCCGGCAAGCCGGCGGTTCCGCTGGTGGAGCGTGGCGACCGTGTGGAGCGCGGCGACAAGGTCGCGGCGGCGGACGGTTACATGTCGGTGCCCATGCACGCGAGCGCCGCCGGTGTCGTGACGGGCATCGACTGGTGCCCGCATCCGGACGGCAGCATGGTCGAGGCGGTGCATATCGCTGTCGAACGCCACTCGGCCCAGCTGCCGCGCCCGCGCATGGTGCCGGAGTGGGAGTCGCTGGAGGGCGACGAGGTCGCGCGCGCCGTGCAGGAGGCCGGTGTGGTCGGACTCGGCGGGGCTGCGTTCCCGGCGCACGTGAAGATGGCACCGCCGAAAGACACGAAGGTCGAAACGCTGATTCTGAACGGTGCGGAGTGCGAACCGTACCTGACGACCGACCATCGCGTGATGGTCGAGTATCCGGAGCGCGTGCATTTCGGTGCGCGCATCATGATGCGAGCACTCGGTGTGGAGCGCGCCGTAATCGGTGTCGAGGCCAACAAGCCGGACGCCGTCGCGGCGCTCCGCGCCACGATTCCCACGGATCTCGACATCACCGTGGAATCACTGACAGTCAAGTATCCGCAGGGCGCGGAGAAGATGCTGATCCACGCCGTGACCGGCCGTGAGGTGCCGTCCGGCAAGCTGCCGGTGCACGTCGGGGCCGTGGTGCAGAATGTCGGCACGATCGCCGCGATCGCAGAAGTCTTCGAGACGGGCCTGCCGCTGATCGAGCGCATCGTGACCGTGACCGGTCGCGGTGTGAACCGTCCGTCCAACCTGATCGTCCCGGTCGGGACACGCTTGCGCGATGTGCTCGACTTCTGCGGCGGCATCAATGAGCGCGCCGCGGAGATCGTGTTCGGCGGCCCGATGATGGGCATGGTGCAGGCGGACCTGGACACGCCGCTGACCAAGGGTACGACGGGCATCGTAGTGCTGACCCACGAGGAGACGGCGCAGCGGGAGACGCTGCCCTGCATCCGGTGCGGCCGGTGCGTGGACGCGTGTCCGGTGTTCCTGATGCCGCAGCAGCTCGGCGCGCTGGCGCAGCTCGGCCGCTATGACGAGATGCAGGAGTGGAATCTGGCCGACTGCATGCTGTGCGGCTCGTGCTCCTACGTCTGCCCGTCCGGCATCCCGCTGTCGCAGATGTTTGCGCTCAGCAAGTCGGCGCTGCGCCGGAAGCCGAAGGTCGCATGAGCATGACTCCGACGCAGACACCTGCCGCGTTCCACACCGACGCGCCGCGCCTCGAGCTCTCGGCCTCGCCGCACGTGCACTCCGCGGATTCCACCATGCGCATCATGTGGACGGTCGTGGCTTCACTGATGCCGATCGTGGGTGCGGCCGTGGTCTTCTTCGGGATCAGCGCACTGCTCGTCATCTCCGCGGCGGTGGCCGGTGCTCTCATCACGGAACGCCTGTCCGGGCCGCGCAGCACGCTGCGTGATGGCTCGGCACTGATCACGGGACTGCTGCTCGGACTGATCCTGCCCGCCGGCATGCCGCTCTGGATGCCGTTCGTCGGCGGCGTTGTGGCGATCGGTTTCGGCAAGATCATCTTCGGCGGCCTCGGCCAGAACGTGTTCAACCCGGCGCTCGTCGGCCGTGCGTTCCTCCAGGCGGCGTTCCCCGCGGCGATCACGACATGGCCCGTCGCGGGCGCGGGACTCTTTGACCTGCGCGGCGACAACTTCGCACTGCCGCTGATGAGCGGTAATGCACCCGACGTAGTGACTGCGGCGACACCGCTCGGACTCATGAAATTCGAGCAGACCGGCACCGACCTGATGCCGCTGCTCATGGGCAACACCGGCGGCTCACTCGGTGAGACATCCGCACTGCTGATCCTGCTGTGCGGTGGATACCTGGCGTGGAAGCGCTACCTCGACTGGCGCATCCCCGTCAGCATCTTCGCGACGGTTGCTGCGCTGGCCGGCATCCTCCGGCTCATCGATCCCGCCCGCTACCCGGATCCGCTGTTCATGCTGTTCTCCGGCGGACTGGTCCTCGGGGCGGTCTACATGGCGACCGACATGGTGACGTCACCGGTGACGCGCCTGGGCGCGTGGATCTTCGGCGCGGGCATTGGCGCCCTGGTCGTGCTGATCCGCACGTGGGGCGGTCTGCCTGAAGGCGTGATGTACGCGATCCTGCTCATGAACGCGATGGTCCCGTTCATCAACCGGTTCACGCGGCCGCGTGTGTTCGGCACGGTGCCGCGCGGGAGGCGCGCATGAGCGACTCGCCGGGCACCGCAGGCCAGGGCAGGGAAGGGACGAAGTCCTGGCGTCTGGTCGCTACGCTGGCGGCAGCGGGCGCGATCGCGGGACTGCTCATCGTCACGGTCCATCAGTGGGCGGAGCCGCGCATCCTGACGAACCAGGCACGCGTGATCGCGGCTGCGGTCGACGAAGTACTGCACGCACCCGCGCGCACCACGACGCTCTACGTGGTCGATGGCGCACTGACACCGACACCTCCTGCCGGGCTCGACACGCTGAAGCTGGAGCGCGTGTGGACGGGCTACGACGACAGCGGCCGCACGATCGGCTACGCGCTGCTGGCCGCGGAGCCCGGCTTCCAGGACCTGATCAACGTCATGTTCGGCTACGACCCGGTTACGCAGCAGGTACTCGGGATGCGCGTGCTGGACAACAAGGAAACACCGGGGCTCGGCGACAAGATCGTGAAGGACTCCGCGTGGGTCGCGCTGTTCGACGGAGCGCGTGCTCCGCTCGAGCCGATCAAGCCCGGCAGCGGATCGGGCGACGATACCGAGGTGGAAACGATCACGGGTGCTACGATCTCATCGCGTGCGGTGATCGGCATCATAAACCGCCGCATCGAGAAGATGCGGCCGCTGCTGCTGGAACAGGCTGGAGGCGCACAATGAGAGCGACCACGCCGCAGCAGGACCTGCTGCGCGGTGTCTGGCGTGAGAACCCGGTGCTCGTGCAGATGCTCGGGCTGTGTCCGGCGCTCGCCGTGACTAACAGTCTGGCGAACGGCCTGGCCATGGGGCTCGCTACGTTCTTCGTGCTGCTCGGCTCGAGCGTGCTCGTGTCCAGCCTGCGCAGGCTGATCCCGGCGGAAGTCCGGATCACCGCCTACATCCTGATCATCGCAACGTTCGTCACGATCGTGGACATGCTGCTGGCGGCTATCGTGCCCGACATCCACAAGGCGCTCGGCGCCTTTATCGCGCTTATCGTGGTGAACTGCATGATCCTCGGTCGCCAGGAAGCGTTCTCGTCGCGCAACACAGTCGGCCGTTCCGCGCTCGACGCGATGGGCACCGGCACGGGGTTCCTGATCGCACTTCTTCTCATGAGCGGATTCCGTGAGCTGCTCGGGAACGGCACGCTGCTCGGTATCAACGTGATGGGAACGCAGTTCGAGCCGTGGATCATCATGATCCTGCCGCCGGGCGGCTTCTTCACGCTGGGGATCCTGCTGCTCGTGCTGTCGTGGCGCTCGCAGCGCGGTGTGAAGCGGCCGCAGCCGAGGCGCTGGCTGCATCAGGCGGCGGTACAGACGCCGGCGCGGACTCCCGTGGTCGCTGGAGGTGAACGATGAACGACCTGCTATGGATCCTGATCTCGGCGATGGTCGTCAACAACTTCACCCTGGCGCTGTTCCTGGGGCTGTGCCCGTTCATGGGTGTGTCCGGTCGCGTGTCGACCGCCCTGCGCATGGGTGCCGCCAACATCTTCGTGCTCGTGCTGACGGCGTTTGCGGCATGGTTCCTCAACCGCTTCATCCTTGCCGAAGCACCCTACCTGCGACTGATCTCCTTCATTGTCGTGATCGCGTCGCTCGTGCAGATCGTGGAGATGACGATCAGGAAAGTCAGTCCGGTGCTGTTCCGGGAGCTGGGCATCTACCTGCCGCTGATCACGACGAACTGCGCGATACTGGGGCTTGCGATCTTCCAGACGAACCGCGGCTACAACTTCGCACAGGGGATGTTCTTCGCGATTGGTGCGGGGCTCGGGCTGACGCTCGCGCTCGTGCTCATGGCGTCAATCCGCGAGCAGACGGAGCTCGCGAGCGTGCCGGATCTGGCGCGCGGGATGGGCGTCGTACTGATCATTGCCGGCACTCTCTCGCTGGCATTCATGGGGTTCGCCGGGCTGTTCAGCTCATGAGGCAGGCATGACGATCATACTCTCACTCATCGGATTCGCGGCGCTGTTCGGTCTGGCCGCGGCACTCAGGACACGCGGCGGCTGCAGCCATGACTGCGGGGCGTGCGGCGCGGTGTGCGAGCGCGGGGAGCACAAATGACACAGCATGATGATGCACGCGGACCGTCGCGCCGTCAGTTCCTGGTGCTCGGCGCGGGCGCGTTCGTGGTCTCCACCCTCGGGGTGGGTGTCGCGCGACGGCGCGTAGTGCGACGCACCGTACCGGTGATGGGCACCACGGCGGAGCTGATAGTGGTGACGCGCGACGAGCGCGCAGGCCATGCAGCAATGACGGCGGCGGCGGATGAGCTGTACAGGGTCGAGCGTCTGATGTCGCGGTTCCGCGCGGACTCCGACATCGGTCGTGCGAACGTGTCGGCACATGCCGGCCCGGTCGCCATTGACGCGAGCACCGCTGCCGTGATCACGGCAGCTCTGCGCTGGGCAGGTGTCGCGGGCGGCAGCTTCGATCCGGCGCTCGGCCGGGTGACGGAGCTGTGGGATGTGACGCAGCGCAACGCACCGCCGGCGGCGGGCGCGGTGCGACGCCTGGCCGGCCGCAGGCTGCACCGGCACATCGAGGTGGATCGATTCCGCGGCAGCGATGTCGTGCGGTACCGCGACCGTGATGTCGCGCTCGATCTCGGCGGCATCGCAAAGGGGTATGGCGTCGATCGCGCTGTGGCGGCGCTGCGCACCTGGGGCGTGACGGACGGTCTCGTGAACGTGGGCGGCGACCTGTACGCGCTCGGCAGTCCGCTGGACGCGGACGGCTGGAGTGTCGGTATCCGCTCGCCGGACGACCCGACCCGCCTGTCCGGAACGATCATGCTGCGCGATCGCGCGGTCGCTACATCCGGTGATTACGAGCAGTACTTCGATCATGCAGGCCGCCGGTACCACCATCTGCTGGATCCGGCCACCGGCGCGCCACGCGAGACGAACGTACACTCGCTCACGGTCGCCGCCAGCACGTGCATGTGTGCCGATGCCGCGGCGACGGCGGTGTTCAGCCGCAATGCGCACGATGCCATTGCCGTACTGCGTGGGGTGGGCGGGGATGCGGAGATCGTCGGATCTGGCTGAAAGGGCCGGCACGGATGGAGACGCACCTGGCATACTGCGACGCCCTCGAGCGTATCGTTCACGTGTACGTCCGGCCCGTCCTGTATGACGAGACGGATCCGGAGAACGTGGTGATCCCGGGCATCGTGTGCCGCGAGCACGCGGAGGAGTGTCTCGGCATTCGCTGTCCGCTGTTCGATCTGCCGATGGACGGAGCAATGTTGAGAGTGGAATGGTTCGGGCGCAGGTGACGTTCACAGAGGAGGACAGCATGCAAAGCCAGACCGCGTATTGTTCGGCATGCGACCAGGATGTCCGGGTCGTCATCACCGATGCGCCCGCTCATGAAGGGCAGGCACCGCTCGCCGACGCACAGGTCGTCTGCCTCGATTTCGGCGCGCGCTGTACCGGCTCGATGTGCCCGATGTTCGGGCTGCCGCGTATCCTGATGGGCGTGCGCCTGGCGCAGAGCGGTTTGCGGCCCGACGCCTTTCCCACCGTGTCCGCGCCGTGCCCGGCGTGCGACGCGCGCGTCGATCTGCAGATGATCGACGACCAGTACGTGTACTGCCCGAGCTGCGGCTCGCGGAGCAAGTGGGTGCGGCTGCAGGTCGGCGACTCCGACTACATCGCGCTCGCGTCCGTCGGCAGCGGCGACTGAAGGACGACAGCCAGCGCTTCCGCGGCACACCGCCTGAGCCGGCGCGGGTGGCACGAGGGTCGCAGATGGATGATCTGCGGCTCTGCGCCGCGACGGCTCACGATTGCGGAGGTGCGGTCATGGTGGTGCTGGTGCAGTTCGAAGGCCCCGTCAGCGGGGATGATGGACGGGCGTACATCGCCCGCGTCTGCGGCCGGAAGGCTGCGGACAACATGTGGGAAGGCTGGATCGAGTTCGATCCCGGCAGCGGTGCTCCCGTCCTGCGCACCCCCCGTGAGACGACGCAGCCGAACAAGCCCGATCTGGAGTACTGGGCCACGGGCCTGACCGAAGCGTATCTGGAGGGCGCGCTCGAGCGGGCGATGCAGCCGGAGGTGCCCGATCGGCGCCCGCGGGCCGTGGATACCCGACCCACCTACGACGGACCGGCGCCCGGGGAGCCGACCCGCGCGGCCACCCCGACGACCGGGAAGGCGACCGCGGCGGCCGCCGTAAAGCCCACGCATGCCATACTCAACCCGTTCGAGGTCCACGCCCAGGGAGAGGATCTGCTGCGCGATGAGCTCGGTGCGCTGGATGAGAGCCATCTCCGCAACATCCTGCGGGCCCACGATCTCGTCGGTGACGACGAGATGGACCTGCTCGCTCTACGCCGCGCAGCGCTGGTGGACATGATCGTGGCGGCGGTGCGGCGACGCGCCGGCTGAGCCGGTCCGCGTGTATTCCGCGTGCATCTTCTGCAACTCGCCGCTCGGCCGGAACGACGTCATCGAGATATTCCCCGTGGGCCGCCGGCTGGCGTTCGACGCAGGGAAGGGTCGGCTGTGGGTCGTGTGCCGGTCGTGCGAGCGCTGGAACCTGAGCCCGCTCGAGGAGCGGTGGGAAGCCATCGAGTGGTGCGAGGAGCAGTACCGCGCCACGCGACTGCGGGTGTCGACACCGAACGTGGGACTCGCCCGCCTGAAGTCCGGCCTCGAGCTGGTGCGGATCGGCGAGCCGCAGCGACCCGAGTTCGCCGCGTGGCGCTACGGGGATCAGTTCGGCCGCCGCCTCCGCCGTGCCGTGCTGCGTACGGGTGCAGGCCTCGGCGTGCTCGGTGCCGGCGTCGCGGGCGGCGTCTCGTCGGGCATGCTGACATTCATGTTCATGGGCGGCTTCTCGCGCCTCTCGAGTCATCTCATTCACGGCAGTCCAAACACCATCATCGCACGCATCCCGGGGAATGACGGCCGGCTGGTGGACGTGCCGCGCAGGGACCTGCGGGGAGTGCGTCTCGGCCAGTCAGCGGACCATCCCTGGGAGCTGCTCGTGCCGCACGGCCGTACGACAATCGCTCTGCACGGCGACGCGGCGTACCGGGCGTCGAGTGCGTTGCTGCCTGCGATGAATCGATTCGGTGGGTCGAAGAGAGTGGTCAGTGACGCGGTGTCACAGATCGAGCGCGACGGATCGCCAGCGGCGTTCCTGGAGCGCGCCGCACATGTGCCGGGCGTGCGTGAACCGGTGCCGATCGTGCTGCGCCCCGGGGCGATACGCCTGGCCATCGAGATGGCGGTGCATGAGGATGTGGAGCGCGGCGCGCTGGAGGGCGAGCTGGCATCGCTGGAAAGTGCGTGGCGGGATGCGGAGAGGATCGCCGCCATCTCCGACGACCTGCTGCTGTCGCGTCGGATCAGCGCCGCGCTCGAGCGCCTGCGCGGTCGGCCCGACTGACGCTTACTGCCGCCCTTTCCTGTCGTGCTCGACGATGTCGTACACGAGCAGCAGCCCGCCCACCACCGCACCCACGAACAGCAGGATGGCGAATCCGGGATAGCCGAGGATCGTGAATGCGGTTGGTACCCGCATCAGCATGGCCGCGCCGATGATGAGAGCGGCGAGGATGAGTCCGGTGGTGATGCGGTTGGCGATCTTCTGCATGCCGCTGATGAGCTCCGTCTCGTCGATCGCATCCACCTTGATCCGGATGCGATTGTCGGCGACGCGATCCATCAGCCGGTTGAGCCGGCCGGGCAGCTCCTGTACGAACTCGTTCAGCTCGAGTGCACCGGCGAGCGCCTGTGTCGGCGACATCTGCCGCAGCATGCGGCGCCGCATGAGCGATCCGGCCTTGCTGCGAATCGCCTCGTTGACATCGAAGTCCGGTGCCAGCGTGGTGGCGACGCGGTCGAGGTTGAGCAGAGTCTTGCCGAGCATCGTCAGCTCGACCGGCTGGCGCGCGCCGTTCTCGCCGGAGATGCGCGTGATCTCCACGACCACGCGACCGACATCCATGTCGCCCATGGTCGAGTCACGGTGCATCGCGACCAGGTTCGAGATCTCGCGCGTGTACTTCTGGCGATTGAAATCCTCCAGACGCTCGCCCATGGACGCAGCCGTGCTCGCTGCCTCCTCACCTTTGCCGTCGCTGATCGCGATCAGCAGCTTGAGCAGCTTCTCCTGCATTGACTCCGTCACGTAACCGACCATGCCCAGATCGATCAGTGCGATGCGGTCATCATCGGTCAGGAAGACGTTGCCGGGGTGCGGGTCGGCGTGGAAGATGCCATCGACGAGGATCTGCTTCAGGTACGCCTCGAACAGCACGTCACCCAGTGCGGCACCATCCAGCTCGATCAGGCGAACGGGCGGGATGTCGGTGACCTTCTCACCCTCCACCCATTCCATGGTCAGCACGCGCGATGTCGTGTAGTCCATGATCGGGGCGGGAATGACGATGCGGTCGTACTCGCGCATGTTCTCGCGGAACACGCCGAGGTTCTGTGCCTCGCGCATGTAGTCGAGCTCGCGCAGGAGCGAAGCGCGGAACTCGCCGAGCATGCCCGCGAGGCCGTAGCGTCGGCCCATCTCGGTGTGCTCATCGACGAACACAGCGATCTCGTTCAAAGCCTCCAGATCGGCCATTATGCGTTCACGGATGTCCGGTCGCTGTACCTTGATCGCGACGGGCCGGCCATCGCGCAGCGTGGCGCGGTGCACCTGGCCGAGCGATGCGGCCGCGATCGGCTCGGACTCGAACGTCTCGAAGAGCTTGGACATGCGCACCCCGAGCTCGTCCTGTATGATCTGCTCGGCGATCGGCGACGGGAACGGCTCCACCTTGTCCTGCAGCCGCGCCAGCGCTTCCATGTACGTGATCGGCAGGATGTCCGCGCGCGTGGAGAGCAGCTGGCCGAGCTTGATGTAGGTCGGCCCGAGCTTCTCGAGGTCGTCAGCCAGCGCCGCCGCATCCGGGTCCTCCTTTTCCCGGGCGTGCGCCGTCCGCGACGGTCGCTCCTCCTTCGGCAGCGCCTCCTCGAGGCCTGATCCCTCCACGAGGTCACGGCGCCCGTATTTCACGAGCAGACGCGCCAGGTCGGTGTAGCGGCCCAGGTGCTTCGGCTTCAGAGAGATCGGCATGGACGGTCCGGTATCGGGGTGCGGGTCCGCCGGGTCTTCGCCCGGTGCAGGCAGCGATTGCAAACGGTGCGCCGCTCACGCCGGCGAACGGCGGAGCGCCAGTGGCCGGACCTTCCCGGGCAGGCGGAGCCAGTGAATGATTGCGGCCGCCAGGGTGTCGCCCGCATACTGTGAATCCCTGCCCGGGAGGCCGCAATGGCCCTGCGCGTATCCTGTGCCGCTGGCGTCCCCTTCACCGCGTCACGCACGCGATCGTCCTGTTCCTCCGGCCGCGAACGAAGGCGGAACATTCGCGGCGGTCACGGATGTACGATCCAGCAATCCTTTCTTCCCAGGAGGCCGCGATGATTCTCCGGACCCGAGTAGCCACGCGCGCTGAGGTGCCCACATCGTCCATGGCGGACATCGCCTTCCTGCTCCTGGTTTTCTTCCTCGTCACAACCGTATTCGATGAGGAGAGGGGATTACAGGTCGTGCTGCCTGATCCGGGGCCGCAGGACGTTGCCGCGGAGAACATTGCGTTCTTCAACGTGCGGGCCGACGGCATGATCGAGCTGCAGCGCGGCACGAGTCCCCAGGTGCAGCTGCTGCGCGCATCCGATGTGGAGGCGCTCTGGCGGCTGGAGCTCCGTCAGAATCCGAACCTCATTGCCGCACTGCGCACGCACCCCGACGCGCCGTACCGTTTCATGATCGACGTGCTCGACGCACTTCAGGCGTCGGGCGCTGAACGGATTTCGCTGCAGACGCAGCGCTGAAAGGACATCATGAGCGAGTGGGTAGCATTAAAGGAATACGCGGCGCTCTTCCTGGCCGAGCTGGACAAACAGATGATCGAGCATTCGGGCATACCCGTCATGCTGAAGGGTCCGCTTACCGGGGCGTTCGGCCCCGGCTTCGCCGGGCCGACGACGCAGGGCGTGACGTTGCTCGTTCCTGAGACGCATTACGAGGCGGCGTCCGAGCTCCTGGGCTCGGACGATACCGGCAGCTCGGAGACCGACTGATTCACTCCGACCTGCACGCACGCAGTGCAGCTGTCGCCAGCATGCAGTGCGCCACCATGCATGCCGCTGTCATGGTCGGGTGAGTGTGACGATCTGGCGCTCGAAATCGATCGTTACGAGGAACTCCTTCAGCACGTTCAGCCCGATCAGGCCGTCGAGGTCCAGGCCCATGCCGGCGAGGTGTTCGAGGTCGACGACACATGCCTGCAGCTCGTGGGCACGCACGGATCCGATGCGCAGCGAGTCCACCGATACCAGTCGTACGCCTCCCTGTCCGCCGACGCCGGCCGCAGTGCCGATGACGCCGCGCACGTCCTGAAGTGCGAGCTGCGCTGCGAGTGCGTCATCGACACACGTGACCGTGGCCCCCGTATCCAGTATGAACTGGAAGGGTCCCTGACCATTGAGATGGACCGGGACCAGCAGTGCTGCGCCGCCGGGACCGGCGAGCTCGAAAGCGATTTCGCCTGCTGCGGAGTCGGCGGCGAACTCCACGCGGTCGGGCGCGGTATCGACGCATGCGCTGAGGATGAACAGACAGGGCAGAAATCGTATCACGTCCAGGCTCCCGTTTTGTGCTGATGGGCGGCATCGTGCAATGAACGATCCAGCGCTGCGAAACGGCTCACGCCTGCCCGGTGTACTGCAGATACCGGCAGTGACAGTGTAGTCCAATGGAGGAGGGACAGTGAACATCATCGGCCGCGGCATCACGGGACTGACCCTGCTCCTCGGATTGAGCACCGCATGCGCGTCGCAATCGAACGAGTCACTCGTGTTCACGATCGAGCAGGCACTCGCTACTTCACCATCCGGTGCGGATCTCGGGCGCCTCGTCCAGGGTGATTGGGACCGCGTGTGCATATTCCGGCCCGGCAACACGTACGAGCGCGTCGACTCCGTGATCGGGGTGGACTGGCCGGCAGCACGCGAGACGGGCCTCGAGACCGGCAGTGATGCTACGCTCATCGCATTTGTGAATGGCAGCACCGTCGTATCGCATGTCATGTATCCCATCGCGAAGGGCGACTTCGGCACGCCCGGTCCGGAGCAGTGGTACTGCCGCACGCGCGACAGGGCGGTTTTCGAGCTGCGTCAGCCGATCGATGGCAGCATTCCGTGGATTGGACCCGTGACGAAGTCCTGACGTGATTCTCCGCATCGCCGGCGCCGTTCTGACCGTCATCGCATTCAACCTGACGGCGATGTTCGGCCTGGCGGCGCTGCCCCCGGTGGCCGGTCTGGTGTGGGTGCTCGTGCTGGCCGCGGCATTCTATGTGTGGTCCACGCGCCCTGGCCGCCACCGCCGGGAGCGGCTGGCAAGGCTGCGTGTGCGGCCGCCGAACGCGGCACTCCGCTGGGTACTGCTGAGCTGCGCCGCCACCATCCTGCTGCTGCTCGCGATCGGCTCCTTCGCCAGCCTCATTGCGCCGGACCTGGACGCGGCTGACATCCCGGAATGGTATGACATGCTGCGGCCCTATCGTGAAACCACTATCGGCTGGGTGGCCCTGACGCTTCTCATCGCGTTCGCCATCCCGCTGGTCGAGGAGTTTTCCTTCCGCGGCCATGTCCAGCGCCTGCTGGAGAGACGCTACGGCGTGCCCGTGGCCATTGCGGCGTCCGCCATCCTGTTCATGAGCCTGCATGTCGGCGTGCCGCACTGGTCGATCCTCGGCATTTCACTCACGCTCGGACTCGCGGCGGGGCTCGCCGTCCACGTATTCCGCTCGATCTGGCCCGCTGTGCTCATGCACTGCGCCTGGAACGGGAGCATGATCGGCGCGGAGGCGATCGCTTCCCGCATGGGCACCGAGTACACAGCCGGCGCGACGACCAACGCGTTGAGCGGACTGGTCCTCCTTGCACTGGGTGTGCTCGGCTGGCGGCGCGTACTGACGGCTGTCGCCGGCGATGTCCGTCCTGCGACCTCACCCCATCCGGGCGTCACGGAGCGGCCGGTGGCCTGAGGCGCGCCGGGGCCGCGGCCGGCTGGCCGGCCGGCCCCGGGGGCGGGCATGGAGCCCTGTATCCGATGTTTACGGCACGCGGAGTGCGGGAATCGGACGGGGGCGGGCAGTTCCAACCCGCCGTATTGACCCGTCAGTCCCATTCCCGGACTCGCCACGCTGGCGGTCGCGGGCCCCGCGGCGGCGCGTGTTCCTGCCGGATCATTGCGGGCGACGAATCGCACTTGCAGTATGGCCGCCGACCGGTCCGGCAGCCGGGAACTGCACGGAGCCAATGAGACGCGAAGGCAATGAAAGAGGCTGAGGGAGGAAACAGCCTCCCGGATACCACGGGGAAACCGGACGCCCGCGATGCCCCCGCGTCGAGTGCGCCGGACGAATCCGCACAGGAGGAGTCGGTCGCTCTCTACCGCCTGCTGGTGGAGAGCGTCAGGGACTATGCGATCTTTGCCCTCGACCCGAGCGGGCGCGTTCTCACGTGGAACCCCGGCGCTCAGCGATTCAAGGGGTACACTGCAGAGGAGATCATCGGGAAGCATTTCTCGATCTTCTATCCGCAGGCAAAGATCGATGAGGGACACCCCGCCTACGAGCTCAGGGTCGCAGCAGCGGAGGGTCGCTTCGAGGAGGAGGGCTGGCGCCTGCGCAAGGACGGGAGCCGGTTCTGGGCGAATGTCGTCATCACCGCGCTGCGCGGCCCGAATGGCGAGCTGGTCGGCTTCGCGAAGGTTACGCGGGACCTCACGGAACGCCGCGCTGCGGAGATGCGCGCGGTAGAGGATGCCCGCCGCATCGCGGAAGCCGAGGCCGCGAACCGGGCACGGGCCGAGTTCCTGGCGACGATGTCGCACGAGCTCCGTACGCCGTTGAACGCGATCGGCGGATATGTCGATCTGATCTCGCTCGGCATCCGCGGGCCTGTGACGGAGCAGCAGATCGATGATCTCAAGCGGATCCGCCGAAGTCAGCAGCATCTGCTGGGCATCATCAATGACCTGCTCAACTTCAGCAGAATCGAGGCGGGTCATCTCACGTACGACCTGGAGTACGTGCCGCTGAGCGAGATCCTGCATGCGGTGCACGACATGGTCGAGCCACTGGCGGCCGCGAAGACACTCGCGACGGAGTGGCCGAAGGATGTGCGCTCGCTGGTTTACGTGGATCGCGCCAAGACCGAGCAGATCCTGCTCAACCTGTTGACCAACGCCATCAAGTTCACGCCGACCGGCGGCCGCATCACGATAGCGTGCCGGGTCAACCGCACGGTGGCGAGCGTCGAGGTGACGGACACGGGGATTGGGATACCGTCGGAGAATCTGAACACGATCTTCGAGCCGTTCGTGCAGGTGGGGCGCACACACAGCTCGGCACACGAAGGGGCAGGCCTCGGGCTCGCGATCAGCCGCGACCTGGCGCGCGGCATGGGTGGCGAGCTGACGGCCGCGAGTACGCTGGGGGAGGGGTCGACGTTCACGGTGACGCTCCCGCGCGCGCCCTCGACCGCCAGCGACTGAGGTATGTGGCAGTTTATCACGGGAGACGATGTAGAGGTGGGTGCGATCCTGACCGGGGAGCGCTACGACATGGATATCGTCCGATGAGCGGGATGTCGACTGAAACGGAACGGCGCTTTCTGGTTCGGGTGCGGTCGTGGGCAGCCGTTGCGGCTGACGCCACGCGCGAGCATCTCGTGCAGGCGTACCTGGCCGCCGAACCGGAACGGACGGTGCGCATACGTCTCGGCGCAGAGCGCGCCGTGCTGACGGTCAAGGGACCAGCGGAGCGTGGTGCGCGGACGGAAATAGAGTGCGCCATTGATCCGGTGGCCGCGCGCGCTATACTCGACGCGCGTCTCTTCACCGGTACGCCAGTCGAAAAGACGCGCAGCACCCTCTGCATCGGGAAGCTGGTATGGGAGGTCGATCAGTTCGAGGGCGGCAACGCAGGGCTGGTGCTGGCCGAGGTCGAGCTCCCCGAAGGAGGGACGCGCGCCGCGTGGGACTCCAGCGTCGATCGCGGACGGCCGGACTGGGCCGGACGCGAGATCACCGGTGAGCCGCGCTTTTCCAACAGCAGCCTCGCCCTCCGTCCCTTTGCCACCTGGCCGGAGCGGGAACGGGCGGATGTGATGCGCGAGATCGAATCGTAGAACACGTCACGCGAAGGAAGTCATGACACCATCCAGTCCGGACGCCATGATGGCCGCTGTCACCGCATCCATGAAGGAGCGCACCGGTCGTTCCATCGACGAGTGGACTGAGGCCGTCCGCGCGAGCGGGATCGATCCGCTCGCTCAGAACGCGGTGCGTCGCTGGCTCAGGGAAGAGCACGGCATCGGGCAGAACACGCAGTGGGCGATCGCGGATGCGGCGGCGCGCGCCGCCGGCTGGAAGCGACCTTCACTCGCTGCATTCATCGATCAGCAGTATGCCGGTGCGAAGGCCTCGCTTCGTCCCGTCTTCGAAGCGGTGTCCAACATACTCGAGAGCTTCGGCGATGACGTGCGCGTCGAGGGGAGAGCGACGTACATCCCGTTCGTGCGGCAGCGGCAGTTCGCCGCCGTGGCCGCCGCAACGGTCACACGGGTAGACGTCGGACTACGGTTCGTCGACGCACCGGAATCGCCGCTGCTCCAGCCCGCGAACGCGCCCGGCCAGGCGACGCACCGGCTCTCTCTCACCACTGTGGATGACGTGACAGGCGAGGTCGCGGATCTTCTGCGCGCGGCGTACGATCAGAACGGCTGAAACGGGTACCGCCGCCCGCCAGTGCAGGGCGGGCGGCGCCAGACTCAACCGGCGGGCTCGATACGGATGAGCGGCGCGTCCGGCGCGTCGATCAGCAGGTAGAGGTAGCCGTCCGGGCCGGAGCGCACGTCGCGCACGCGGCCGATCCCCTCGAGCAGCTTCTCCTCCTCGACCTTCCTGCGGTCGGCATCGAAACGCACGCGTGCGAGGTGCTGGCCGGCGAGACCGCCGACGAACACATCACCGCGCCAGTTCGGGAAGCGGTCACCGGCATAGATGGCGATACCCGATGTGGCGATCGAGGGCACCCAGTAGTGGCGTGGCTGCTCCATGCCTTCCTTCTCCTGAATGTCGCTGATCTTCTCACCGTTGTAGTTGATGCCGTACGTGATCACCGGCCAGCCGTAGTTCGCACCCGGACGCAGCAGGTTGATCTCGTCACCGCCGCGCGGTCCGTGCTCAGTTTCCCACAGCTCGCCGGTCTGCGGATGGACCGTGAGCCCCTGCGGACTGCGATTGCCGTACGTGAAAATTTCCGGCAAGGCGTCTGACCGGCCGACGAACGGATTGTCCGCGGGCACGCGCCCGTCGTCATGCAGCCTCAGTACGGTGCCCTGGTGGTTCGTCAGATCCTGCGCCGCCTGCATCTCGCCGCGCTCACCGATGGTGATATACAGAAAGCCGTCGCGGTCGAACGCGAAGCGCGAGCCGAAGTGCTGGCCGGCATTGCGCCAGGCTTTCGCCTCGATGATCTCCTCGACATCGGTCAGCGCATGCCCCTCGAGGCGGCCGCGGATAACTGCGGTGGTAGCGCTGCGATCGGGGCCCGGCCTGGAGTAGCTGAGATACACGAAACGGTTGTTCGCGAAGTCCGGATGGATGGCGACATCGAGAAGGCCGCCCTGTCCGCGTGCGTAGACCTCGGGCACACCCGCAATCGGCTGGGGATCGAGCACGCCCTCACGCACGATGCGCAGGCGGCCCGGCCGCTCGGTGACCAGGATCGCCCCGTCGGGAAGGAACGCCATGCCCCACGGGTGTTCCAGTCCCTGTACGACGTTGACCGTTCGGAACGTGTGGTGCTGCGAGCCGTGCGTCTGTGCGGACAGCGGCTGCGCGCTGCATGCCGCGGCGATGACCAGAACGAGCGCGGCGCCCGGCCCGCGTGCGAGCAGCGTGCGCAATGGCCCGCAACCATCGGTGTAATTCATGTCGGCCCCTGTGATTCCTGTCGTCGAGCGAAACCGGACGTTAGGCCCTGTGCCACCGATCCTGCAAGCGCGCGTCACAGGGAGGCCCAGGGTTGCGGGTGGATACGAGGCTGCCACATACTGTGCAATGCTCACGATTCAGCCGCGATCGGCGGAGTAGCCTGCATGCCGATCGGCCCACGGAGGCGGGCCCAACCGACCCGTTTCTCCTGCCCTCGCAGAATCACCACAGACCGATGACCGGAAAGCCAGGACGCCGAGGCTGGCATTTGCAGTTACGTGTGCACGGCTGTGGATCGCGCGCGCGTGCCGGGGACCACGCGGCGACGATCCGCTCCGCTCAGTGCATTGCGGTCGCTACGCTCTCCGGGCGTTCCAGCTTCCTGTCCCGCTGGAACAGCACTGCATCGGCGGGAATGCCGACACGCGGGAGCGCATGAAGCACGACGCGCGCGACCTGGCGCGACGACACGTAGATCACCAGCCGGTTGTGCCTGAAGTCGATGCGCGCGCCACCGACGCCTTCGATCGTGTTGAGCGGCCGCGATGCGAGCAGCAATCTGCGCAGCTCGATGAACGTGTACTGCCCACGTACCGGCTCCACACGGACGTCTGTCGGGCACCTGCGCACGACCAGAGGCTCGACGGCAGCGTGCACGATGCGCACGGCCTGCTCGACATCCGCATCTGCGGTGAGCACTACGGCCACCACGCACGGCGCAATGCGGTACAGTCCGCCGAAGCCGGGGATCTGCGCAGCCAGTCGCTCGAACAGCGAGTTGCTGCGGTCGGCTCCGTCACGGGCGCCGCGCAGGTCGCTCGAGCCGCTCTCCGCCACCAGCACGGCGGCGAGCTCGTCGTCGCCGACCGATTCCGCGGTGTCGAGAGCGAGCGGATCCGACTCGCAGGCGGCGAGCGACGCGGTGAGGGCGAGGATCGCTACGGAGAACAGTCTGCGCATCATGGCTCAGTCTCCTGAGTGAGGTTCGTCGCCGGACCGTCCGGCGTCTGCAGGTGGAATCTTCCAGGGTCGGAGTTTCTGACAGTATGAGGTGTGTTGTCAGAAAACCCGGCGGCGAGGGGTTTCACAGGTGATGACAGAGCGACCACGATGGCAAGGGACCCCGTGCGCGGGCATCATGGCCGTGCTCCTCCTGATCACCGCGACTGCGTTGCCCCGGCACATTCATGCGCAGTCGAGCGGCGCGCTGGCGGGTCGCGTGATCGATGCAGGCTCGGGCGATCCGGTAGCGGATGCGCTCGTGTCGCTGGAGCCGGCTGCCGCGGGCCTCACTGCCGACATTGACTCCGCGGATGCGGTCGTGCCGGTACGCGTAGTCGTCACCGGACCGGGCGGGCTCTACCGCTTCACCGACCTCGCCGCCGGCACCTACCGCCTCCGCATCGAGCGCATAGGCTACCGTTCCGCGACGGTCGAGGTCGATGTGCGCAGGCCGGTAGAAGCCGGCGTGTCCGTCGGCCTGGAGCTCGCCCCCGTGGCGCTGCGCGCGGTGGTCGTGGAGCAGCGTGCTGCGTCGCTCTTTCAGCGTGCATCCAACTCCCCCGACGAAACGGACGAGGCGCGGTTGTCGGCCGAGCTCGAGCGGCAGGAGCGGTTTCTCGCCGGTGACACACGCGTGCTTACCTATGCGGATGTAATCGACGGCGTGACACTGGGCGGTGGTGACGTGTTCCGCGCATTACAGCGGTTTGCCGGTGTCGGAACGCGCGACGACTACACGGCAGAGCTGTGGCTGCGCGGTGCGGGCTGGATGCAGACGCGCGTGACACTCGATGGTGTGCCGCTGTTCAACCCCGTGCATGCCGTCGGGCTGCTGTCGGCGATCGCACCCGAGGTGCTCGGGTCCGTGCATCTGCACCCGGGCGTCCGGCCTGCATCGATCGGCGAGGGTGCGGCGGGCGTGGTGGACATGCGCACCCGTCGCGGGACGGGAAGCGGCGCGGTGCAGGGCGTGGCGGACGTTTCGAACGTGAGCGCAAAACTGGTGCTCGATCAGCGCATGGGCACGCGCGGATCCTGGCTGGTCGGCGGGCGACGCTCACATCTCGGCGTGCTGAGCGGTCTCGACATCATGGGGCTCGATACGATCGACCTGCCATACGTCTTCCATGATCTGGCGGGCCGGATCGACCTGGATGTGGGGCGCGGCGTGCGGCTGGAGGCGAGCGGCCTGTGGGAGCAGGATCGCCTCGAGGGCGATGTCGAGGGTGTGCTGGAGCGCACGCGCGCTCGCTGGGGCAACACGGCAGGCAGTACGACAGTGCATGTGCCGGTCGGGTCACTGGAATGGTCGCAGTCGTTCGGCATCAGCAGGTTCGATGCACACACGGACGAGCACACTGTGCGCACCCGCGAGACGACACCGGTGTGGACGGAACAGGCGAGCCGCAACGAGATCGAGTTCGTGCGCGTCGCGGGTACGGTCGCACCGCGCGGACAGCGACAGGGAGCAGGCTGGTCGGCCGGATACGAGCTCGCTGTCCAGAGCGTGGACTACGATGGACCGTTCCCGCGCTACCATGCCGTGAGGCCCGACACTTCAATGCGGCTCACCTACGCACGCAATCTGACTGTGGGTTCCCTGTGGGGCACCGTGCGTGCGCCGCTCGGAGAGCGCGTCGCGGTCGACATGGGTGTTCGGCTGGAAACGGGGAGCACTATCGCGAGCGCAGCGGTCGTTCGCGCGTCGCCACGCGTGTCGCTGCGTGCAATGCTATCGGACGCGCATACCGTATCGGTCTCGGTGGGACGCACCTGGCAGCACACGCAGTCGATCGCGCTGGCGGGGCCCAGCATCCACCCGGCGTTCCACGCCACGCATTTCTGGCTGTGGGCGGATGAGCGTACGCCGGCCATCCGCGCGGACATCGTCAACATAGGCAGCGAACGATGGATGGGCGCCGGCTGGCTGGCGTCGGTGAACGTGTTTGCCCGCATGAGCGACGGCCTGACGCTGCCTGACCCGACGCCGGGCCGACTGGGACGGCGGCCCCTGTTCGTGCGGGGCGCGGGCGCGGCGCATGGTGCGGAGGTGAGCGTGCGACGGATAGGCGCGGCATGGTCTGCATCGTTCGGATATACGTACGGGGTGTCGGAAGTGGAGGTCAGGGGCGCGCGTTACCCCGCAGCCGCCGACCGCCGGCACGCTGTCGATGCGGTGGCAGGCGTCCGGCTGTCGCGCAACCTGCGCGTCGGCGCTGCCTTCACGGGAATGTCCGGGTCGCCGTTCACGCGCGCCTACTCGCGCTCGCCGGAGGACTGCACGGCGTTCGGCTTCGGCTGCGACGACCCGCAGGGCTCCTGGGTTGATGCGTACAATGCCGAGCGCACGCCGGAGCAGCGTGTACTCGACCTGTCAGCCGAGTGGTCGCAGGCCGCGGGTCCTCTACAGCTCGGCGTGTACATGCAGCTGCGCAACGCGCTCGCGCGCAGGAACGCCAGCACGTATGCCGGGAGTGGCGTGATCGGTCGCGTGGAGGGCCGGGACGGACCGGAGCTCGTGTGGGACGACCGGTTCGAGCGCGGCCTGCCGCGCATGCCCCTGGCCGGTCTGCGGATCCGGTTCTGATGGATGCCGCCCGTCTGTTCGAGGAGCATCATGAGTCACTCCTGCGGTATCTGGTTCGGCTCACCGGCGATCTCGATACGGCGCATGACGCCGCGCAGGAGGCGTTCGTACGGCTCGTGTCGAAGCCGCCCCGCGACACCCATCTGCGGGCCTGGCTGTTCACGGTGGCGACGAACGTGGTGCGTGCAGGCGCCAGCACGAGGAGGCGGAGGGCCGCGCTGCTGGCGGCGGGCGGGGCACGCGGCCCTCACGGCGATCCGGGGCCGACGCCCGAGGACAGCGCGATCGCAGAGTCGGACCGGTCCCGCGTGCGCGCCGCACTGGCCGCACTGCCGGAGAAGGAGCGGGTGATGCTGCTGATGCGCGAGGAGGGATTCTCGCACCGCGAGATTGCGGAAGCCGTCGGCACGACGACGGGGTCGGTAGGCACCATGCTGGCCCGTGCACTGGACCGCCTGGCCGCGCTGCTGCCGCTGGATGACGATGCATGAATGAAGGAGACGGCGTCATGAGCGATGCACAGTTGCTGCGTTACGTGCACGACGAGCTGAGCGAGTCGGAGCGGGCGCGCGTGGAAGCCGAGGTCGCAGGCACACCCGGCGCGGCCGAACGGCTGCGCGTTCTGCAGCAGCGCTCGCTGAGGCTGAGTGCGCTGCTCACGGCCGTTGACCCCTCCGAGGAGGACGTGCTCGCGAGCGTGCGCGGCATCCAGCCGGCGCTCGATGGCTCCGTCATCCCGCTTCAGCAGGTGCGCCACCGGACAGCACTGCTTCGTGCTGCCGCCATCGCGACTCTGCTGTTCGGCGGTCTGCTGCTGGTGGAGCCAGCTCGCGCCTGGGTCGGCGATCAGTTGCGCGCGGCTGCGGGGAGCCTCGGTCTGATCAATGTCCAGGCGGTCCCCGACCCGCCGGAGCCGCCTCCTGCGGCATCGGACGTACGGCTTTCGTTCGAGTGGGCCTCGGCCACGTTCGACATCTCGGCCCTAACGGCAGCGGGTACCGTCGTGATACGCCGCGGCGACGTCGGCGTCGCAACTGCCGAGATCATGGGCTCGCCGGATGGGGCGCTCACGGTCATGCCCGGAGGCATCCGCATCGAAGGCGGCGGTGCACCGGACGCCGTGTACGCGCTGACGCTCCCGCCGAATGTAGAGGTGCGCCTGCGGCGGGGTGATACCGTGACAGAGCACCACGTTCCTGACAGTGGGACGCTGCGGCTGCCGCTGCGGCCGTAATGTGGGGGCCCCGGATTCGGTACGCGCCCGGAGCACACGACGGTTCCCGCCGCTCGGCGTTCAACGTCTGCCCGCCCGGGGCTACAGGTCTCGGCGGCGCACCACGAGCCACGCAGCGCCGAGGAACACCACCACATAGACGAGCGCTGCAGTGAAGGTCTCGACCGCCGCGAGCGGACGGGGCATCGGGAATGAGCGCCCGGCTTCTTCCATCTGCCGCAGCCCCTCGAGCGTCTCTGCGAGCGCCCTGGCGTCGTATGTGACGGTACTCGTCAGAGCCTGCAGCACCTGCATTGGCAGGAACGCAGCCATTGCTTCCCATATCCCGCCCTCACGCACCATCAGCATACCGATCGGTGACTGACTGAACATGAAGAGGAAGGCGAATGCGAGAGCGGCGCCCGAGCTGCTTGTCGCAATGCCGAAGAGCAGCGCCATGGCGCCGACCATCCCGAGATTCAGCAGCAGTCCACCGAAAAGCTTCAGGTCCAGTGCGCGCACGATCGGGAGCTCGGTGACCCCGCCGGCCCGCTCGACGAGCCCGAACGACAGCGTGAGGGCAATCACGCCGATCCACAGCAGTGCCACGATCGCGGCCATCGTGATCATCTTCGCGGTGAAGAACTGGGCACGCGACAGGCCATCGATGACATTCTGCCGCTGCGTGCGCCACGTTTTCTCACTGGCCGTGAGCAGAACGACAGTGACCAGGATGACCAGCATACCCAGGCTGCCGCTCAGATTTACGATGCCCGGCCAGCTCTGTGGCAGTGGAGTGCCCGCAACGCCCGTGCGCATATGTTCGTAGAGCCCGGCGCCGAGATTGAGGAGGAAGAACCCGAAGAAGAAGAGCAGGGCCATCCAGAATCCGAACCGCTTGCGGGTCTTGAGCAGCTCTATCGATGCCAGCTTCGCGATACTCATGCGGTCACCTGCGAGGACGCGGGCGTGTCCGCTGTGAGCTCCATGAACACGTCCTCGAGCGAGACGTTGCGTGGGGCGAGATAGGAGACGTACACGCCACGCGAGGCGAGGTATTGATTGAGTCCTGCAAGATCGCCATCCAGCAGCTCGACCAGCACGTCATCCCCTTCGTCGTGAACCTGGACGGCGGCCGGATACGAGCGTGCGGCCTCGATCAGCGCGACGGGATCGGGCGCACGGGCGAGCGCGAGCGCGTGCCGCGCAGTCAGCTCCGCAATGCTGCCCTGATGGACGATGCGGCCCCGCTTGATGATGGCGACATGCGTGCACGTCCGCTCCACCTCGTTGAGCAGGTGGCTGGACAGGAAGATCGTGCGGCCATCAATGGCGAGCCCTTTGATGATGTCACGGATCTCGCGCATGCCCTCGGGATCCAGCCCATTGGCAGGCTCATCGAGGATCACGAGATCGGGGTCGCCGATCATGGCGCCGGCGATCGCGAGCCGCTGCTTCATGCCCAGCGAGTATTTCCGGAAAAGGTCCTTCTGCCGGGCGGCGAGGCCGACCGCGTCCAGGGCTGCAGCGACTCGCGATTCGGGGATCTCCTTGATCCGCGCGACGATTCGCAGGTTGTCGTAACCGCTGAGGTAGGGATAGAAGTTCGGCGTCTCGAGGGTAGCGCCGATGCGCCTTCGTGCTACGTGCAGCTCGTGGCCGCCGTATTGATCGAACAGCCGGATGTCGCCAGACGTCGGATTGATAATGTCGAGCAGCATACCGATCGTGGTCGTCTTGCCGCTGCCGTTCGGACCCAGAAAGCCGAATATCTGCCCGGCCTCCACGGTGAACGAGATCTCGTCGACCGCGAGTGTCCTGCGGCCGTACCGCTTCGTGAGCCGCGTCGCTTCAATGATTGTCATGCTGCCGGCGGAAAGAGGGTGCAGGGGGCGTCCCGCCCAATGTAAGCAGGTACTGCGGCAGTCTGAAAGCGTTTCACGGCGGGACTCCTTGCGATGGCGCCGCGGGGTGCGCCACATTTTGTCCTCCTACGTGCGACGTCCGCTCATTCCCGCCGTACGCGCGGAACCCGACGTTGCTGACCGCAGTCAAAGGAACTGACCCGATGAGGCGCGCCCTCGGCCTGGCCGTTACAGCCCTTCTGTTCAGCACGTCCGCAAGCGCACAGCATGCGCTCGTCCCTGGCGGACCGTACGATCCCGCCATTCCGACACCGCAGTCCGTGCTCGGCTACGAGGTCGGCGAGCGGTTCACACCGCATCATCTGCTCATGCGCTACCTCGAGCAGGTCGCGGCCGCGAGCGGGCGCGTGCGACTGGACACCGTGGCGCACAGCTTCGAGGGCCGCGAGGTGATGCTCGTCACGTTGACGAGTGAGGCGAATCACCGACGCATGGATCAGATCCGCGCGGATGCGCGCAGGCTCGCGGATCCGCGCGGCGCGGCGCAGGCCGATCTGGATCGGGTGGTTTCGCGGATGCCCTCGATCGTCTGGCTCGGCTTCACCGTGCACGGCCCGGAAGCGTCCGGTGTCGAGGCTGCGATCGCAATGACGTACCAGCTGGCGGCCGGTCAGGACGAGCAGACGCGGCTCGTGCTCGACAGCACGGTCGTGCTCATCGATCCCGTGCAGAACCCGGACGGTCACGAGCGCCACGCGCAGGATGTCATGCGCATGCGCTCGGCGTGGGGCGTGCCGACGCATCCGTCGGCCATGATCCACTCCGGCACCTGGCCGGGGCCCCGCACCAGTCATTACTACTTCGACCTGAACCGCGACTGGTACGCCCAGTCGCATCCGGAGACACGGGGACGCGTGCAGTCGATGCTCCAGTGGTGGCCGCACGTGGCCGTCGACCTGCACGAGATGGGATCCAACTCGACATATTTCTTCCCGCCAGCTATGGACCCGATCAACCAGATCGTGCACGAGAACATCCTCGACTGGTGGGATATCTACGCTGAGGACATCATCACGGCGTTCGACCGCGGCGGCTGGTCGTTTTTCCGGCGCGAAGGCTATGACGAGTTCTATCCCGGATACGGCAGCTCGTGGCCGCTGTACACGGGAGCGGTCGGGATGACGTTCGAGCAGGCGTCCAGCCGCGGCGGCGCGATCCAGCGCACGGACGGTACAGTGCTGACGCTCCAGCAGGCAGCGCGGCAACACTATACTGCGGCGTGGGCCACGGCGCTGGGAACGGCGGTGCGTCGTGACCGGCGGGTGCGTGATTACCTGACGTACCGGCAGACCGCAATCACGGATGGAGCGCGCTCGTCGTTGCGCACGATCGTATTCGAGCGCGACATGCATGGCCGTGCGGACTCGCTCGCCAGGAGTCTGCTCGACAACGGCATTGAAGTGGGCCGCCTGACAGGCAGCACTACGGTCAGAGGCGCGACGCTGTACGGTGGCGACGGCAGAGCGACGAACGTCAATGTCGGCGCTGGAGCGTACGTGGTGGACCTGTCGCAGCCGATGGGCCGACTGGCGCGTGCACTGCTCGAGCCGGACGCACCGCTCGATTCCGCGTTCATCGCGGAAGAACTGGAGCGCCGAAGGAGTGGCATGGGCGACCGCTTCTACGACCTTACCGCGTTCTCTCTGCCATTCACGTTCAATGTGAGGACGTGGGGCAGCGGCCAGGCAGTGACTCCGGCCGAACCGGTGACATACGCCTCGCTGGATGCGATGCGGCCCGCACCGCCGCCCGCAGCGCGTTACGGCTACGCGTTCGCCGCGGGCAGCGAGTCCTCGATCAGACTGCTTGCGGCGCTCATGGCCGACAGCGTCCGCATCTGGTACGCTCCGCGCGCGTTCCGGTCCGGCAGCTACGAGTTCCCGAACGGCGGGTTCGTCGTGCGCGTTGCGGGAAATCGCGAAGACGTGCATGAACGCGTTCGCAGTCACGCCGCGGCGGCCGGCGCCGCTGTTGCACCGCTGTCGTCCGCGCGGGCGGATGAGGGCACGGATCTCGGGAGCAACAGTGTGTTCCCGCTCGATTTTCCGCGCATTGCGCTCGTCGGCGGCTCACCGATCGGCGGGCAGTCCTTCGGGTACGCGTGGTATGCGTTCGACCAGCGCATCGGGTATCCGACCACACAGATCGATGTCGATGCGGTGAGTGGTGCCGCACTCGACGATTTCAACGTGCTCATCGTACCGTCCGTATCCGCGGGCGCCATGAACGGCGCACTCGGCGAGGGCGGCCGCGAGCGCCTGGCGCGCTGGGTGCGGGCGGGCGGGCTCCTGATAACGATCGATGCCGCCACGGAATGGCTGGCGAGTGAGGCACTGGACCTGTCACGCGTGCAGGTGCTCCGTGACACCATCCGCGAGGGCGGCGACGGATTCGAGGTGAACGTCTCCGTTCCGGGTGCGTTCGTGAATGCAGTCGGCGACACACTGTCACCCATCATGGCCGGTGTCCCGCGCGAACTTCCCGTCCTCGTGTTCTCCTCCCGCGTACTGACGGCTCCGGACGATGTCCGTCCGGGTGAGGTCGTGATCCGCTACGCCGCCGAGGAGGACCTGCGTGCGGCCGGCTACCTCTGGCCGGAGGCGCCACCGCGCCTGGCGGAGGGGACATACGTGTGGACGGAGAGCGTGGGCCGCGGGCGGGTGGTCGGGTTTGCCGATGACCCCAATTTCCGCGACCTCTGGCGGAGCATGCTGCCGCTGTTCGCGAACGCGGTATTCATGGGACTGAGCTTCTGACCGCATTCCTGCCCCGCGGCGGATCCCTGCACACCGGAGAGCGGCCGGTCCGCACCGTACTCAGTTTGAGCCGAGTACGTCCCTCGGCTCGATCCGGCTGAACCGGCGGGCTGGCAGCCAGCTGGCCAGCGCAGCGGCACTGCCGAGAACGAGCGCGGCGAGCAGGAGCGTGAGCGGGTCATGCGGCCGGACGCCGTAGAGCAGGCCGGACAGGAGCCGGCTCCCGGCGACGGCGGCTGCAGCCCCGGCCGCAAGCCCGAGCGCCACGGGTGCGATCCCGGCAGTGAAGGCGAGGCGGAGTACGTCGGCGTGTGTGGCGCCGAGCGCGATGCGCACACCGAACTCGGGCACACGCGAAGATGCCGCATAGGTCATGACCCCGTAGATGCCGATCACGCCGAGCAGCAGTGCGACGGCCCCGAACGTCGTCAGGACTCCGGCGAAGAAGCGGCGGCGCGCGAGCGACTCATCGAGCACTGCATCGAGTGGCCGGGCATCCACCACGGGAACATCCTCATCGATTGAGCGAACGGCGGCCGCTACCAGCGGCACGAGCGCGTTCCCGGCACCGTCCGCTTCGACCGTGACGGTCATCGCGGCGAGCGTCCACTGTGTAAGGGGGCGGTACATCTCCGGACTCGGCTGCGTGTCCAGCCCGTGCTGTCTGACATCACCGACAACCCCGACCACACGGAACGGCGAGCTGCCGAAGAGCTTTATCTCGCGTCCGACGGCGCTCTGCCCCGGCCAGAGCGACTCTGCGAGGGTATGGTTGATGATCCCGACCGGTTCCCCATCGCTTCGATCCCTGGAGTCGAACACGCGGCCGTCGAGCAGCGGGATGTCGAGCGCATCGAAGTATGACGCGGCGATGACGCGGAAGTTGGCACTCGGCAGTGGCGCTCCGACGGGTGGCTCGTGACCGTCGGCGAGATACGGGAAGCTCCAGTTGCCGCCCGTAAACGGAAGCAGATGTATGGCGCCCACCGCGCTCACGCCAGGCAGCCGGCCGAGCCGCTCGAAAAGCTCATCATAGAACTGCAGCGCGCGTATACCCTCGTATTCCGTGGGAGCCGGCGAGACCCGGATGGCGAGCACATCGTGCGCGTCGATACCGGCGTCGACCGCGCGGAGCGCCCGGAAGCTGGAGATGAGGAGTCCTGCAGACGTAACGAGCACCATCGCGAGCGCGACCTCGGCCCCGATCAGCGCCGAGCCGAACCGTCGACCGCCGCGTGACGGACCGCTCACACGTACTCCGGGCCCGAGCGCCGGTCGCAGGTCGCCGGCTGTGGCACGGAGTGCGGGCAGCACCCCGAACAGGAGGACGGAGAAGCCAGTCGTGGCGGCGGCGAACAAAAGGACGCGACCGTCCATGCTCAGGTCGGCCGCCCGCGGCAGGGCTGATAGTTCCGACACGCGCAGCAGCTGCAGTACCACCTGTGCGAGGAGGATGCCCAGCACCGCTCCGGCGGATGCAAGCAGCGCGCTCTCGGTGACGAGACCTCTGACGATCCGCAGCCGCGATGCTCCAAGCGCTGCCCGGGCTGCCAGCTCCTGCCTCCGGCGCACACCGCGCGCGAGCAGCAGGTTGGCGAGGTTCGCACAGGCCAGGAGCAGCACGAGGCCAACTGCACCGAGCAGTGTCCATAACGTCGCACGCGTGTCGCCGACGATCGATTCCAGCAGCCCGGCCGCACCCGCCTGCCGGACTGCCTCGTCCGAGATCTGATCATTGTCCGCACGCACGCGCTCCATCGCTGCCCGTACGTCCCGTGCGACATCGGCGACGTGAACGCCCGCGTGCATCCGGCCGACGATCCGGTTCACGTACCAGCTGCTGTCTGTCGCGATCGTACGGCCTGGCACATACGTGAGCGGAACCCACAGATGCGGCCGCTGGCCGGATGCAACGAGCGGTGCGACGAAGCGCGCCGGCATGATCCCGATCACTTCCCGCGAACGATGGCCGTAGCCGTCCACATCGATGCGCCGTCCGATCACTCCCGGATCGCCGCCGAAGCGGGTGCGCCACAGCGCATCGCTCAACAGCACGACATCCGAGCGCGCCGGATCGCGTTCGTCCTCACGGAAGGCGCGGCCCAGTGCCGGCCGTACTGTAAACACTTCGAAGAACGCCGGCTCGACGACCTGCGTCTCCAGCTCCACGGCGGGCCCAGCCCCGGTCAGCGTCAATCCCCACTGCGACATTCCCGTCACTGAGGCCAGCTTCGGCACCCTCTGCTCGAGCGTCTCCGCCATCGCTATGTTGAAGTTCTGCCCGGGAGAGAGCTGGACCAGTCGATCCGGCTCCGCGTACGGCAGCGGCCGCAGGACCACTGCGTTCACCACCGTGAACATCGCCACCGCCGCACCGAGGCTCAGCGCCAGCGTGCACAGCGCCGCGGTCGTGAATCCCGGGGCCCGCAGATCTGAACGCCAGGCGAACGACGCGTCCTGCCTCAGCTCATCCCACCATACCGTGAACCGCCGCCGTCGCTGCGTCCGCGCGTCGCTCCGCCGCAGCGAAGCTCCCAGCCCCCGCGCATCGCCAAACTCCCGCCGAGCCTGTTCCTCCGCCTCCGCACGCGTCCGACCCTCCGCCACCAGCGCTGCCGTCCGCATCTCCAGATGAAACGCGATCTCCTCCTCTACATCGCCCGCGATCTCGCCACGCGAGCGGAACAGCCACCGCACTTCGCGTAATCTGCGTGCCACTTCACACCTCCCGGTGCAGCGGCTCCAGCACCTGGAACACCGCGTCCGCGTATCTGCACCACGCCGCCGCCTCACGCGCCAGCGCCCGCCGCCCACCGGCCGTCAACTCATAGTACCGCGCCCGCCGGTTGTTCTCCGATACACCCCACGCCGCATCCACCAGGCCCCTCTCCTCCAGCCGCCGCAGCGCCTGGTACAACGCCGCATCCTGGACCTCCAGCGCGCCGCCCGTTCGTGCCCGTATACGCTGCGACACGCCGTAACCGTGCATCGGCTCGTCCGAGAGTGTCCGCAGGATCAGCATATCCAGTGTGCCCTTGAGCAGGTCCATGGCGGTATTCCGGCAGGTTGAGGGGTACCCGGGCCGACGTTCCCCTCAAACTCTACGGGGAGCCGGCGTCCGGGCAATGGCGCTGGGACGAAAGGCCGCTGCCGTGCCGCGGCCCGTGATTGCCGCGTGTGGGCTGACTGCGCTACAATTGGGAGGTACATCCCCACTGACCAGACCTCCGAATTCCAATGAAGCGCGCACTTCTCCGACGCAGCCGGCGCCACCTGCTCCCGGCTTTTCTGATTCCCTGTCTCATGCCGGCTCCGGCCGCGGCGCAGCAGTCGTCGGAGGCGAGCGTATCGGCTGCGGCGCCGACAGCTATCGTGCCGGCACGGCGGTCCCTGCCGATCGCCGATTTCGCGCGCTGGCGCGCCATCGCGTCGACGACTCTGTCGCGGGACGGCGCATGGGTGGCGTGGACGTACACGCAGGTGCGTCAGGATGACGAGCTGCATGTGAGGCATATCGACAGCGGGCGGGAGCACGTGGTGGAGCGCGCGTCGCGGCCGGTGTTCTCCGATGACGGCCGCTGGGTCGCGTACAGCGTGTCCCCGACCATATCCGAAATCGACAAGCTGCAGAAGGACAAGAAGCCGGTGCCCCGTCGTGCCGAGCTGATGAACCTGGAGACGGGAGCGAAGACCGGCTGGGATGACGTGGCGTCGTTCGACTTCGCGGACGGTTCATCGCATCTGGCGGTGCAGAAGAGCCGGCCGGATCCCGAGCCGGAGCACGAGGGCGCCGACCTGATCCTCCGGGATCTGCGTACGGGCGTGGACGAGCTGATCGGCAGCGTTTCCTGGCACGCTTTCAACAAGCCCGGGACGTTGCTGGCCTGGACGACCGATGCGGATGAGATGGACGGCAACGGCCTGTACGTCGTCGATCTGCGCACCCGCGTCCGCAAGCCGCTCGACAGCGACCGGGCGAAGTACGCGCGGGCGGCATGGTCGGAGAGCGGTAACGCGCTGGCGGTGCTGCGCGGCGTCGACGTGGACACGCTCACGCATCGCGCGAATACGCTGATTGCATTCACGAACATGGGCGGAGAGAGTCCGACCCGCGTCGAAGTCGCACCCCACGCCGACGACGTACCGGCGGGTCATGTAGTGAGCGACAAGGCGGCGCTCCAGTGGAGCGAGGCGGGCGACCGCCTGTTCTTCGGTGTGAAGGCGCAGGAGCCGAAGGAGAAGGATGACGAGGACGAGGACGAGGCCTGGCAGAAGCCTTCCGACGTCACCGTGTTCCACTGGAACGACGACCGGTTGCAGACGGTCCAGGAGAAGCAGGCGGAGAGCGACCGGAACCGTGCCGAGCGCGCGGTACTGCATACGGGCTCGAGGCGTGTGGTGATGCTGCAGGACTCCACACTGCGCGGCATCACGATCGGTCGCGACGGACGCTGGGCCGTTGCGTGGGACGATCGTGCATATATGAGCGACTGGGAGGAGTCGCGCGCGGACTATTACCGGATCGACGTGAACACCGGCGAGCGGACGCCGATGCTGGAGGCGCAGATGCGCACGTTCGGCATGTCGCCGGACGGGAGCCGCTACGCGTACTGGAAGGACGACCACGTGTGGTCGTATGAGCTTGCGTCCGGCAGGCACGTGAACCTCACAGCGCGTGCGCCGGTCAGCTTCGTCAATGCGGAATGGGATTATCTGAGCACACCGCCCGCGTATGGTGTCGCCGGATGGGCGAAGGACGGCCGCGGCATCGTGCTGATGCATCGCTACGATCTGTGGCTGGTTCCGCTCGACGGTGGCGAAGCGCGGAATCTGACGAACGGAGTCGGCAGTGAGCGCGAGATCCGGTTCCGTTACGTACAGCTGGACCCGGAAGAGCGGTTCATCGACCTGTCGCAGCCACTGCTGCTGTCGGCGTACGGCCAGTGGACGAAGGAGGCCGGCTTCTACCAGCTGAGTGGCGGACGACTGCGGGAGCTGGTGTATACCGACAACATCTATGGCGGCGTGCAGAAGGCGCGCGACGCGGACAGGCTGGTGTTCACGCGACAGAGCTGGACGGAGTTTCCGGACCTGCAGGTCGCACGCACGGATTTCGCGCAGCCGCAGAAGATCACGGACGCGAATCCGCATCAGGCTGAGTATTCATGGGGACGTCGCATCCTGTTCGACTACACGAACCGCGACGGCGTCCGGCTCCAGGGCACGCTCGCGATCCCGGAGGACTACCAGCCGGGCCAGCGGTTGCCAATGCTCGTGAACTTCTACGAGAAGTACTCCCAGAACCTGCACCTGTATCCGACACCGCGGTTCTCCTCCGGACCGCAGTTCGCGGGCTACGTGAGCGAGGGCTACCTCGTGATGCAGCCGGACGTGCACTTCCGCGGCGGCAGCTCGCACAGCGACATGCTGGAGTGCGTCGAGGCCGCGATCGCGAAGGTGGTGGAGCTCGGCTATGCGGATCCGGCACGGGTGGGGCTGCACGGCCACAGCTACAGCGGTGGCGGCGCGTCCTACATCGCGACGCGGTCGAAGGCATTCGCGGCCATTGTAGCCGGCGCCGCGCCGATCAACCTGGTCAACGAGTTCAACATCCTGTTCCGCGGCAGCGGTCAGAACAATCACTCGTACGATATTTACGGCCAGGGTCGCTACGGCTCCAACCCGTACGATGACTTCGACATGTACTGGGACCAGTCGCCGATCTCGGGAGTGCGCACGATGGACACGCCGCTGCTCTACATGCACGGCGATAACGACCAGATCGTCGAGTACAACCAGGGTATGGAGTTCTATAACGCGCTCCGCTTCAACCGTAAGCCCGTCATCTTCCTGTCGTATCCGGGTGAGGGGCACAGCCTGTCGAAGCTTGAGAACAACCTGGACTATCAGACACGCATGTCGCACTTCTTCGGACACTATCTGAAGGGCGAGCCGGCGGCGCCGTGGATGACCGACGGGGAGCGCTTCATCGACAAGCAGCGGCGCGAGCCGATCCGGATCAACGTTCCGGCACGCCCGGCCGCGGCGAACAACTGACGGTCATGGACGCGCCAGGAACCCTCCCGCGGGAGCCAGAACGGCAGAGGGCGACGGTCGCCGCTGACCGCGGCGGGCAGCAGCCGGATTCCGCCGCTGTCGCTGACGCGCCGCCTCCCGCAGAGCGCAGGAGGATCACGTTCGAGTCCCTGCTGCGGGACGGGGTCGCCGCTGCCCTGGGTGTAAACTCCCGCTGGCTGCGGACGCTGCGCGCACTGGTCGTGAATGCGGGCGGCATGGCGCGCGATTATGTCGCGGGTGCGCGCGAGCGGTATTCGCATCCGATGGCCTACGCGCTCGCCAGCGTGACCGCCTACGCCGTGATTCGCCAGTTCCTTGAACGGGATAGCTTCTTTGCCGGTCTCGATCCCGTCATCCGGCTAGGGGCAGCCGCTCCCTACGTGGCGATCCCGCTGCTGATACCGACGGCCCTCGTATTGAACGCGTTGTTCCGGCGCCAGCGGCTCGGCGCGGCGGAATCGTATGTGATGGTCCTCTACGCGAGTGCCCAGATTGCGCTGATGGAGACCGGCCTGACGCTCGCTCTGTACGCCGGGGCGCCCGGCTGGATCGCGTGGGGGGTCCGTGCGGTGGAAGCGCTGTACGGCGTGGCGGCCGTGGTACAGTTCACGGGTGAGCGGCGCTGGCATGGCTGGCTGCGTGCCGCGCTCGTCGCCGCCACTGCCGTCGCCAGTGTGTACGGGCCGATGCTGCTTGTCGCCTGGTACTCATGGGGTTTCCTGCGGTAATACCAGCATGACGGGCGCGGCGGGAGCCCGCGCGCCGGAAATGGCGTGATCCGGGGGCTCCCTCATGGAAGCCTTGCCCCGCACGGTGTACACGTGCAGACTGGTATTGCCCCGAAGTCTTCCTAAAATCGACACACCGGTAACCGACATGTCCGAGCCGACCCGTCGGGAGTTCGTCTCATCCACTGCCGCCCTGCTGGGCGGCGGCTGGCTGTGGCTCCAGCTCCCCGCCATCGCGACGTTGTCCGCATGCGCGCGCGACGCTGCCATGCGCAACGACCCGTTTACGAACCTCACAGCCGTGGAAGGACGCGTGATGCGGGCCTTCGCGTCACGGATCCTCCCGTCCGGCGACGGCCTGCCGGGCGCCGAGGAAGCGGGCGCAGCCTGGTTCGTCGATGCAGCGCTGGGTGGCCCCTTCGGCGGGGTCCGAGGTCTGTTCGACGAAGGACTGGCGGATCTCGATGCGCGCGCCACGGAGGCGCACGGCGTGGCGTTCGGCGATGCCGCACCGGAGCAGCAGGACGCCATCATGCACGATATCGAGGACACGCAGTTCTTCTTCATGGCGCGCATGCTGACGCTTGCCGGCACGTTCTCCGATCCTTCGCACGGTGGCAACCGCGATCATGCGGGCTTCACGCTGCTGGGGATGGAGCACGCTGCGGCATATCAGCCGCCGTTCGGCTGGTACGACGAGCAGCATGCCCGCAGCGAAGGCGGGGCGGCATGAGACAGCGAACGTTTGCCCAGAGCGAGACCGTCGACTTCGTCATCGTCGGCTCGGGGTCGGCGGGCGGCATCATGGCGAAGGAGCTGGCCACCGCGGGATTCAGTGTGGTCGTTCTCGAGCAGGGGCCGTGGCGCAACGCGCAGGATTTCCGGCACGACGAGTTCGACACATACTTCTACAACGCACTGCTCCCGTCGCCGGCGGATTTCCCCCAGACGTTCCGCAAGACGGCGGACGAAAAGGCGGAAGTGGTGCAGGGCGGCCCGCCACCGCTCTTCTATTCGTCCGGCGTGGGCGGCAGCAGTGTGCATTTCACCGCCAATTTCTGGCGGTTCCGGCCCGTGGATTTCCGCGAGCGGTCCCTCCTCGGCGCCATACCTGGCACCGGCTTCGCCGACTGGCCGATCACGTACGAGGAGATCGAGCCGTACTACACACGCGTCGACTGGGAGATCGGTGTGTCCGGTGCGCCGGGCCCCAACGATCCACCGCGCTCGCGGCCGTATCCGCTCCCGCCGATGCCGGTGAAGTCGTCCGGCGTGCTGCTGGAGGCGGGCGCGAGGAAGCTGGGCCTGAACCCGCAGCCTGCACCTCTGGCCATCCTGTCGCAGCCGTTCAATGGACGTAATGCGTGCGCCCACTGCGGCTACTGCATGGGCTACGGCTGTGAGATGGGGGCGAAGTCGTCGACGCTCGCAGCCATGATCCCAGCGGCGATGGACAGCGGCAACTGCGAGATCCGACCGCTGTCGACAGTGCTGCGTGTCGACACGAACGCGGCCGGCCGTGCGACCGGCGTCACGTACGTGAACGGTGATGGCGCGGAGCAACGGCAGCCGGCGCGCGCTGTCATCCTCGCCGCCAACGGCGCCGAGACACCCCGGCTGCTGCTGCTCTCGCATTCGCCGCAATTCCCGGACGGCCTGGCCAATTCGAGCGGGCTTGTCGGCAAGTACATGATGTGGAACGCACACGGCGACACGTACGCAGCGTTCGAGCACCCGCTCAACGAGTACAAGAGCGTACAGGTCACGCGCATTGTCCACGATTTCTACGACAGCGATCCGAAGCGCGGATTCTACGGGGGTGGCGGCCTCGACGGCCGGTTGTTCCCCGGTCCCATCATGTTCAGCGCGTTCAACATGCCGCCGGATGAGCCATGGTGGGGGCAGCAGTACAAGGACAGGCTGCGCGAATACTACACGCGCACGATGCAGGTCGCGGCTGCGGCAACGTCACTGCCGCTCGAGACGAACACGGTCACGCTCGATCCCGATGTGAAGGATGTGCACGGTCGACCGGCTCTCCGCGCCACGTACCGCGATCATCCGGATGACGTCAGCACGGTGGCCTTCCTCCAGGAACGCGCGCGCGAGATCATGGAGGCGGCCGGGGCCAGGAAGGTATGGGGTGAGCCCGCCGTGGAGAGTACGCTCGGCGCGCATCTGCTGGGCACGTGCCGCATGGGCGACGATCCGCGCACGTCCGTGGTCGACCGCTACCATCGGACACACGATGTGCCGAACCTGTTCATATGTGATGGCAGCAGCTTCGTCACATCGGGCAGGGGTCAGCCGACGATGACCATCATGGCTCTCGCGTTCCGCGCATCGGAGCACATCGCGCGTGCCGCACGTCAGAACACGATCTGAACATCCGCAACGGAGACATCATGAAGGTCACACGCGTGCTCACCACGGTCCTTTTCGGCAGTGTCGCCCTCGCCGGCGCCGGTGCCCTGTGGATGATGCAGGTACCGGACGGCGGCCCTGTCGGCAGGGCTGAAGCGCAGCAGCAGCAGGACATCGAGTTCATCGACAACGGCCGACTCCTGTCCGGCGCCGTCCGTGTCGGCCGCACGCTCTATCTGTCGGGTCAGCTCGGCCTGGGCGGTGAGCGGGGCATCACGCCCGAGACGCGCGCCGCGATGGAGAACATCAAGACGCTGCTCGAGGCAAACGGCGCCACCATGGACGATGTCGTCAAGTGCACCGTATTCCTGGCCGACTTCGCGGAATGGGGCGCGATGAATGAAGTATATCTCGGCTACTTCCAGAAGCATCGCCCCGCCCGGAGCGCCATCGCCGTGAACGGCATGGCCGCCAACGCGCGCGTGGAGATCGAGTGCATCGCAGTGGTGGGAGCGCGTAACGCTGACTGATGAGGACGAATTGCTGGCCCGCTTAGGCGTCGCGGCGGGGCCGGCTCCTTTTATTCACCACAGAGCACTCAGAGCACTCAGAGAACGGATTTCGCACTGTGTGGACAGCAGGTGCTGGAACACGCGTGATTTTACACGTCGAGCGGGACGCAGGCGTTGTTTCAAAAATGGAAAATGAATGCTGTGCCGGGTAACCGGACGAAGCGCCGGCCCCCCTCTGAGTGCTCTGAGTGCTCTGTGGTGAAAAAAGTCGTCTGCCCGGACGCACCACAGTGTCAGCGCTGCGGCCACACGACGCCCTGGTTCGCCGGCACCCTCCCGATACCCTTGTAGACGAACTTCTGGACGCGCTTGCCCTCGTACGTTTCGGTCGTGTAGATGTTGCCCTTCGAGTCCGTGGCGATGCTGTGAACGGCGAAGAACTGGCCGGGCTGGCGTCCTCCCGCACCGAAGCTCGTGAGCACCTCGAGCGACTGCCGGTCCAGGACGTAGACCTTCATGTTCTTGCCATCGGCCAGGTATAGAAAGCGCTGATCGGCGTCGCGCGAAAACGCGATGTCCCACACCGCGCCGTCGCCGAGCGTGCGCGGCGCAATGAAGACTTCCTTCACGAACTCACCATTCCGGCGGAACACCTGGATGCGGTTGTTCGGGCGGTCGCAGACGTAAATGAGGCCGTCGTTCGTCGGTTCTGCACAGTGTACCGGGTTGCGGAACTGCTGTGCGGGCGGGGCATCCGGATCGTAGGGTCCGAGGTTCGTGTCGTCGGGCGCGTTACCGTACGCGCCCCAGAAGCGCTTGATGGCGCCGGTGTTCATATCGATGACCGCGACGCGCTTGTTGCCGTAGCCGTCCGCGACGTAGGCCTCGTTCTGGGCGGGGTCGAACGCGATCTTGGCGACGCGCCCGAAGCTCTCCGTGCTGGTGCTGTTCACGTCCTGCCCGGCCGCACCGATCTGGAAGAGGAAGCGGCCGTCGCGGGTGAACTTGAGGATGTGCGAGTCGCCCTGGCCGTTGCCGCCGATCCAGATGTTGTCCAGGTGATCGATCGACAGACCGTGGTTCGATGCCGGCCAGTCGTAATCCTCGCCGGGTCCGCCCCAGGAGTTCACCAGGTTTCCGTCGGGGTCGAACTCGAGGATGTTGGGTGCCGCGATGCAGCACTCGCCGGTCGGCGGATCGGCGGCAGCGCCCGCTTCCGTGCGGGCGTTCAGGCTCTCCCGCCGATGGATGACATAGATGTGATCGCGCGAGTCGACACCGACGCCGATGGCGGAGCCGAGCAGCCAGTTGCCGGGCAGCGGCATGGGCCAGAGCGGATCGACCTCGAAGATCGGCGCTTCCACGGTGTCCGCATCGGCTGCGGACTGCAGCGCCGCCTGTGCGGCGCCGAGGCCGGCGAGCACGGCTACGAGAGACACTGCGAGAATCAGACTGCGTCGCCGCTTCATCCGACCTCTCCTGACGATTAGGTCCCCTGTGCGGGGAGCGGAGGGCGAGTGTATAGTGTGTCGAGGTGCACCCGCATTGTAAGGCCGCGGCCGCGGCCCCGTCCATAGTCTCATCGAGCGAAGCCTGCCATGTCACGACAATCGACGTTCACACTGACGGTGGCCGCGGCGCTGCTGCTGGGGCTGCCGGCACGGCCATCCGCCCACGAGATCCCACCAACGGTAACGGTGCACGCATTCGTGAAGCCGGACGGCGGGCGGCTGCGGCTGCTGGTCCGCGTGCCGCTGGAGGCCATGCGCGACATCGATGTACCGCTGCGCGGGGCCGGTTACCTCGATCTCGCCGCAGTCGAGCCGCTGCTCGCGGAAGCTGCGACACTGTGGATCGCCGGCTACGTCAGGGTGCTGGAGGATGGCAGGCCGCTCGAACGCGGTGCAGTCGCGCGCACGCGGATCTCACTGCCGTCCGATCCCTCGTTCTCGAGCTATGACGCGGCATTGGCACTGATGGCGGCGCCGGCCGTGGACACCGCCACGGCGCTGCCGTGGCAGCAGGCCATGCTCGACGTGCTCATCGAGTATCCGATCGCATCGCCGCGCGCAGAATTCGCGATCGAGCCGGCGCTCGCGCATCTCGGCGTCCGAACGACCACGGTATTGCGGTTCATCCCACCCGACGGTGCGGAGCGCGTCTACACGTTTACCGGCAATCCGGGGGTGGTACGCCTCGACCCGCGCTGGCATCATGCGGCCGCGCATTTCACGCGGCTCGGCTTCAGCCACATATTCGCCGGCCTCGACCATCTGCTCTTCCTGCTCTGCCTCGTCATTCCGTTCCGCAGGTGGCGGCCGCTGCTGGTCGTCGTGACCTCATTCACTGTCGCGCATTCGATCACGCTCATCGCGTCGGCCGCCGGTCTCGCGCCCGGTGCGCTCTGGTTTCCTCCGCTGATCGAGATGCTGATTGCGCTCTCGATCGTGTGGATGGCGCTGGAGAACATCGTCGGAGCGAACCTCGAGCGACGCTGGCTCTTCGCGTTCGGATTCGGTCTCGTGCACGGCTTCGGCTTCTCGTTCATGCTGCGCGATGCCCTGCAGTTCGCGGGCTCACACCTGGCAGCAGCGCTGCTCGCATTCAACGTGGGGGTGGAGCTCGGCCAGATCGCGGTGCTCGCCATCGCGGTGCCAGCGCTCACGCTGCTGTTCCGCCATGTCGTTGCGGAGCGTGTCGGCACGATCGTTCTCTCCGCCCTCGTCGCTCACAGCGGCTGGCACTGGATGACCGACCGCGGCAACGAGCTGAGGCAGTATCAGCTCAGCTGGCCGGCGCCAAATGCGGCTCTCGCGGCGACTGCGGTTCGGGCGCTCATGCTGATCCTGATAGCAGGCGCCGCGCTGTGGGCGATCGCGGGACTCGCGGCGCGGCTCAGGCAGGCGCCGCGGGAGGGAAGTGAATCGTGGCGCAACCCGGCGGCGCGGGAGACGGTGCAATGAACTGCTCGACGATTCCGCGGGGTTCGCAGCCGCGCCCCTGATTCAGGCGCGGCTGCGAAGCTGTGTGCGGGCGCGCAATACTACGCGCGGCCCCGCGTCGGTCAGTGCTGCGTGACCTTGAGCCCGGTGACCGTGGCTTCCGTGTTGTGGGCGAAGCGGATGCCGAACACGCCGTCCGTCGACTTCAGACGACCGGCGGTGACCAGGTCCGCCTTCGGGTAGCTCCCGACGACCGTGCCATTGATGGAGCAGTCGATCCGGTCGCCATGCACGGATATGGCGATCTCCTGGGTGACGGGCTCACCCTTGCCGGCCGCCTTGTTCACCGCCTCATGCGTCTCGCCGCGCCGGCCGTTCACCTGAAACGGCTCGGGTCCGAAGCCGCGCACGATGAAGTTGCCCGCCCCATTCGCCGCGCAGTACAGGTAGCTCTGCTGGTCGGTATCCATGTCGTTCCCCGCGATGACGATGCCGTAGGGATGCGGGTGGTCGTTCAGCTCCATGTACTTCGCCTCGTTGAACGTGGCCGACACCGTGTAATTGCCGGACGCCGTATTCGCGGGATTCCAGTACGTGATGGCCGGGCCGGTCTTTACGTGGAGCGCAGCGCCGTGCGACGCGAGGAGCGCATCATTGACGGTCTCGCCCGCGGCGGCCGCACGTGCATCGATCTTTCCCTGCCAGCCCGCGACCTTGATGCCGCCATCGGCGACAGCGCGGTTGGTCTCCTGTGCCTGTGCGGTGCCCGCTCCGGCAGCGAGCAGGAGCGCGGTGGTGAGCAGCATGGAACGGTGTGTACGAATCATGGTTGTTCTCCGGGTTGAGTGATGGCGCATAGCTGTATCATGATCATGAGCCTGCCCGTCTGCGGGCGGCCCGCGTTTTCGGGCGTGCGCCTGTCGGTCACGTCCAGCTCAGGTCGTGCTTCGACAGCGGCAGCGAGCGGATTCGTCTGCCCGTCGCTTCGAATATCGCCGCACACAGAGCCGGAATCACCGGCGGCAGTGCCGGTTCGCCGAGGCCCGTGGGCGGATTGTCGGTCACGCGGAAATGCACCTCTACTTCCGGCGGCGCCTGGGTCAGCCGCAGCAGCGGGAAATTGTGGAAGTTGCTCTGCACTGTGCGCCCGTTCTCGATGGTGATCTCCTGGCCGAGCGCTTCCGCGATGCCGTCCAGGGCGGCTCCCTGCACGTTGTGCTCCGCATTCAGGGGATTGATGATCTGGCTGCCGACATCGCCGGCGACCCACACCTTGTCCACCTTGAGCTCGCCGTCCCGGCTCACGGTCGCCTGGACGACCTCGGCGAAATAGCCGCGATGGCTGAAATGGAACGCCACACCCATCCCCGTGCCGCGCGGCAGCCGGCGTGAGCCCCAGCCGGATTTCTCTGCCACCAGCTCGAGCACGCCGCGCATGCGGTCGGCGTCCCAGCCATCCGTATCGTGTACCTGCGACAGCAGGTCGAGCCGGAACTGGACGGGATCGACACCGGCCGCGTGCGCCAGCTCGTTGATGAAGCCCTGCATGACGAAACACAGGCCGTTGCTGCCAGGCGCGCGCAGTGCGCCGGTCGGGACACCGGACTGCATGAGCGACACATCGAGCGCGAAGTTGGGCACGAAGCGCGCCGGGAACTCCGTCGGCTGGATACCCGCGCTCGACGCAAACCGTTCACCCGCGCCGAAAGACACGAAGTGGTCGCGCCACGCGACCAGCCGGCCGTTCCCGTCCACGCCGCCGGTCAGGTAGTGCCAGCCGGCCGGCCGGTAGAAGTCGTGCTGCATGTCGTCCTCGCGTGTCCACAGCAGCTTGACCGGTACGTCGACCTCGCGCGCGATCGCGGCAGCCTCGACCATGTAATCGTTCGCGAGCCGGCGCCCGAATCCGCCGCCGATGCGCATGAGATGGATCGTGATGTCGCTTTCGTCGATGCCGAGCGTGGTGGACACCAGCCGCATGCCGCTCTGCGGCGTCTGGGACGGCGCCCAGATCTCGAGCTTGCCGTCGCGGTAATGCGCGGTGCAGTTCTGTGGCTCGAGCGGCGCATGCGAGATGAACGGGTAGTGATATTCCGCACTCACGGTGTGCGCGGCAGTACCAAGTGCGGCCGTCACGTCACCATCAGTCCGGAGACTGCGTTCCGGGGGCTGCTGTGACAGGGCGGCCGCCTGTCGCGCGAAGGCCTCGCTGCTCTGCGCCGCCGTTTCACCCTCGTTCCATTCCACCACGAGCGTCCGCCGCGCGGAGTTCGCCTGCCACCACGTGTCAGCCAGGATCGCGACACCGCCGAGCAGACCGTTCAGAGCAGTACCGCCCTCCAGCACGAACGCATGACGCACTCCCGGCAGCGCACGGACCTCGTCCAGGTTCGCGCCCGCGACGGTGCCACCGAATACAGGGCACTTCACATACACGGCGTGCAGCATCCCCGGCAGCGTCAGGTCGATGCCATAGAGCGGCCGGCCCGTAACGATCGCGAGATTGTCGACGTTACGGACGTTCGTGCCGATGATGCGGAATTCGGTCGGATCCTTGAGTGGCACCGTCTCGAGATCGGGCGGCGGCACCTGCGCGGCTTCGGTGCCGAGCTCGCCATACGTGCGCGACCGGCCGGTCGTGCGATGATGCACCGCACTGTCGCGCGTCTCGCATTCGGATTCGGGCACACCCCACGAGCGTGCCGCGGCGGTGACGAGCATGGCACGCGCCGCGGCGCCGACGCGCCGCATCGGCAGCCAGTGCGACGGAGTCGCGTTGCTGCCGCCCGCGAACTGACCGGTGAACTTCTCCGGGTCGTAGCCGCCCTGCTCGATGCGAACGCGGCTCCACTCGGCGTCCAGCTCATCGGCGATCAGCATCGGTAGCATCGCCTTGACGCCTTGCCCTATCTCCGGATTCTGCGCAATCAGCGTGATGACGTTGTCCGGCGTGATCCGGATCCACGCGTTCGGCACGAATTCGTTCGTGATCGCGTCGAACAGCGGCTCCGTCGCACCCGCAGGACTGAGTCTGAAGCCGAGCAGGAGTCCGCCGCCGGCAACGATCGTCGCTCCGAGAAAGCGGCGTCGGCTGATCGTCGTACTCATGGCGTCTCCCCGGTGTCACCCTGTCGTGCGCCTGCGCCCACCGGCGTCGCCTGCGTCTGAAGCGACGCCGCGTGATGGATCGCCCTGCGGATGCGCAGGTAGGTCGTGCAACGGCAGAGATTGCCGTTCATGGCGGTATCGATGTCATCGTCGGTCGGGACCGGCGTGCGCTCAAGCAGCGCGGCGGCCGACATCAGCTGGCCGGCCTGGCAGTACCCGCACTGCGGCACGTCCAGCTCCATCCACGCGCGCTGCAGCGCATGGGTACCGTCCGGCGAAAGCCCCTCGATCGTGCGGATCTGCGCACCGTCCACAGCGGACACGCGCGTGATGCAGGAGCGTGTGGGCGAACCGTTCACATGCACCGTGCAGGCACCGCACTGCGCCACACCGCAGCCGAACTTCGTGCCCTTCAGGTCCAGGACGTCGCGCAGCACCCACAGGAGCGGCATGTCGTCCGGAACGTCGACCGTGTGCGCGTTGCCATTCACATGAAGCGTGACTTCCATAACGGACCCGGGGTTCAGGTTCGAGCTGGGCTCATCCGGCTGTCGGGTGGTCTGGGGCAGGCCTGTATAATGGACCGGGATGGGAGAAAGCGCACCCCCGGACGGTCAGGAGGTCGGGGATACGGCTTCGGGCGCGCGCGAGCGCGCGGGTGCGCGCGGGGGTCAATCGCGCACAGCGGGCCGCTGCCGATCCCGATTCACGCCTGAAGTAATCGCCTCGAATCCATGGAAAAGCAGCGGCGGACCGGCCTGTCGTAATGCGCAGGCCGGTCCGCTCGGTCTATCGGACGCCGGCGCGTACTCCGTTCGGCGCCTCGCTACGCCAGTACTGCGCCGGAAGCGGCTTCTGGCGCGGCCAGACCTCGTCCAGCGTCGCAGCGTCGTAGACCCGCCCGTTCTTCATCACGTACCGCAGGCTGGTCGTATTGCGCAGGTCGGCGAGCGGGTCCGCGTCGAGGACCAGGATGTCCGCGAGCTTGCCGGCCTCGATCGAGCCGATGTCGGCGCCGAATCCGATCGCCTCGGCGCCGTAGATCGTCGCGGCGCGGAGTGCATCGTGGGCGGACAGGCCGCCCGATGCCATGGACCAGAGCTCCCAGTGGTAGCCGACGCCCTGGAGCTGGCCGTGACTGCCGACGGCGGCGCGGGCGCCATTCTCGATGAGCTTCTTCGTGAACTCCGCGTGCTGCGGGAAGATGTATTCCTCCTCGAGGAACCAGCCGGCCTGACCGGGGCTCCCACCCGCGCCGGGACCGCGCCGCCGGCTGCGCGCATCGAGTGCGGCCTCCGGCATGAATCGCTGCATCTTCGGGTCGTCGTGCACGTTCTCGCGGGAGTAGTAGTAATTCTCCCCGAACGGCCCGCCGTAGGAGACGAGCAGCGTCGGGCTGTTCGTCGTCTGGGACGCCTTGAACAGCTCGACGACGTCCATGAAGATGGGCGCGATCGGCAGGTTGTGCTCGATGCCGGGATAGCCATCGAGCGCGTGCGTGAGATCGAGCTTGAAGTCGAGACCGCCCTCAGTGGTCGGCATCAGCTCCAGCTCCTTCGCGGCCTGGATGATCCACTGCCGCTGCTGCCGGTTGCCGGTCATGTACATCTTGAGCGTCTTCGTGTCGTAATACTCGGCATAGCGCCTGAGGATGGTCTTCGCGTGCTCGAGGTTACGCACGTTCTCACCGCTGAACACGCCGGGTCCGGTGGAGTAGATGCGCGGCCCTACCATGCCGCCGGCGTCCACGCGATCGGCGTAGCTCAGGATGTCCGTTGAGGCCGTCTGCGGGTCACGCGTGGTGGTGACACCGTAGGCGAGGCTGGTGAGGTACTGCCACGCCTGTCCCGGATGGATCTCCGGGACGAGCCACTGCGCGTGGTAGTGTGTGTCGACGAATCCGGGGATCAGCGTCTTCCCCGAGACATCGATCACGTGGGCATCAGCCGGTATCTCCACCTCGCCGCGCGGTCCGACGGCAATGATGCGGTTGTCCCGCACGAGCACGTCGGCGTTCTCGATGATCTCGTGCTCCTTCATCGTGAGCACGCGACCGCCTCTCAGCACGATGGTGCCGCGCGGCATGTCGCGCGCGGTAGTGACGGTAATGCGCGTCTCGTGCGGTTTGTAGCCCTTCGTCGTGTCGGCCTCAATGGTGTCCTGGCCGAGGCGGATGGCCTCGGCACGGGCGAGCAGCGAGTCCGCTTTCAGCCGCATCGAGTCCACGCGTGCGATCAGTGAATCGGCGCGCACCTTCACGGAGTCCGCGCGCAAGGCGTTGATCCGTGCCTGGAGTGAATCGGGAACCGCGCCGGACTCCTTCTTCACACTGTCCGCACGTGCACGCACGGCCTTGAGGCTGTCGATCACGGTACGGGCGTAGTGTGCGCTGTCCTTCTGCGCCTGCTCGAACCGCTCGACGCTGTCCTCGACCGCGAGTGCGCGGCCGATGTCGTACGTGACGAGTGCATTTCCGATCGCCCAGTGCACGCGCTCACCATCCGCGCTCCATGACGGAAACTCGCCACCGATGTCGGTGAGCTTGCGCATCGGCACGGGCGGACTGTTGACGCTGCCGACGCTCACGACCGGAGCGGCGCCGCCGATCTGCGGGATCATGATCGCGTAGATGTCGTTGCCGACCTGCGCGAACGCGTAGTCGCCGCGCGGCGCCATCATCACGAGACCCGCGGGCGGGCCCGGCATGGAGGGTTCCATGCCGTCATTGACGAGCGTCAGCTCCGGCTTCGCGAACGGGAACACGCGCCGCGGCAGGACCAGGTGCTCATCATCGTGCGGCGTGCCGCCCATGGACGGTGTGCCGGCGACCCGCAGATGGGACTTCGCGTCCGTGCCGTCCCAGCGGAACGACACCAGGCCTTCCATCGGGCTGTACGCGTAGATCCGGTCGGGATCGTCCGCGCGGAAATGGGCGACATCGCGGCTGCCGGACGGCGCGATGACGGTCAGGTCGCCGCCGGACGCCGGTAGCCATACGAACTGTCCGCCGAGCGTCGGGAAGAATCCGCTTGCGACGCCTTCCTTCAGGTCGCGCGCGGCCGAGCGGGTTGCGACGATGCGCGAGCCGTCGGGCGTCCAGGCCAGATTGGTGTAGAGTGCCGCGGCACGCGTCAGCTGTGTCGGCCGCGCGTTGCCGGTGGTCGCGACCCGCATGATGTGGCCGCCGTCGCCATCGCCCCAGGTAACGAATGCAAGCGAGCGCCCGTCCGGCGACCACGCCGGCTGGTATTCACCGACCTCGGCGGTCGTCACGCGGCGCGGTGTGCCCTGCAGCGTGACCTTGCCGAGGTCATCGATCGCGATGTCCTGGAGCCACAGCCGGTCGAACGCGGTGAATGCGACGCGCCTGCCGTCCGGCGATGTCGTCGGATTGCGGATCTGCTTCGCGATGAGATTCTCGTCAGTCTCGATTGCATATGCGAACTTCACCTCGGGACCGATATCGAGCTTCACATCCGCCTCGAACGCGATCTTCGCGGCTGGACTGCGGTCGACCGGCACGCGCCAGATCTCGCCGCCGTACGACACGACGACGAACCGCGAGTCGGGCGTGAAGCTGTAGCCGGGCAGCACGTCGAGCGGCGCGCGCGACTCGAGCTCGTCGCGCTGTACGGGGTAGGCGAGCCACTCCTCATCGCCGGTTGCGAGGTCGCGCAGGCGCAGACCGGTCTGTGCGCCCTCACGCGTGCCGTACACCAGCCACTTGCCATCGGGTGACAGCGCCGGCCGGAAGGCGGAGCCGTAACGTGACGACATCAGGGTCGACGCGCCCGTCTGACGGTCGTAGCGGTACAGCTGGAACTGCGGGAACAACGCATTGTACTGCCAGTCGCCGTTGCGGCCCGCATACCAGATGTAGCGTCCGTCCGGGCTCCACGCGGCGCCGAGCGTCTTGAGCGTCGCGGGTGCGCGGATGAGCGGGATGGGGCTGCGGCCGTCCACGTGATGGAGCTGCAGCTTGGCCGCACCGCCCAGGCCGCCGGAGCGGCTGACGACGATGAAGTTCCCGTCCGGCGACCAGTCCGGTGACGTGTACAGCGCATTGTTACCCAGCGTCACCTGTGTCGTGTCACGCATGTCGAGCGACAGTGTCCACACATTGTCGCCGCCGCTGCGGTCGGACACGAACACGATCTTCTCGCCGTCCGGGCTGAAGCGCGGCTGCGCGTCGAACGCGATGCCGCTCGTCAGTCGCGTCGCGCGGCCGCCCTCGATCGGCATGCGGTAGATGTCGCCGAGAAGGTCGAAGACGATCGTGCTGCCGTCCGGGCTCACGTCGAGTGACATCCACGTTGCGGTCGTCGCCGTGAACTCGGCCGTGCGCTTCGCCTCCAGCGGCAGTGGCTTCTCCCGCGCATTCGGTCCGCCCGGCCCGCCTCCCGGCGGACCCTGCGCGAATGCCGGAGCGGATATGAGTGCGCTGCCGAGAGCGAAGGCGGCGATCCTGCTGGCGTAGCGGCTGCTGAGGCGGCTCATCGCACACCTCCCCGCACGCCGTTCTGAACGCTCGGTGCATTGTTGCGCCACGGCTCCTGCGCCGCGGTCCTCTGCTGCGGCCACACCTCATCGAGGGTGCTGCCGTCGTACAGGCGGCCGTTCTTCATCACGTACCGTATCGTGTTTGTGTTGCGGATGTTCTCGAGCGGATTGCCATCGAGGATCACCAGATCCGCCAGCTTGCCGCCCTCGAGCGAGCCGAGGTCGCGTCCGAGTCCTATCGCCTCTGCACCAAGAATGGTGGCGGCGCGCAGCACGTCATGGTTGCTCATGCCGCCGCTCTGCATCGCCCACACTTCCCAGTGATAGCCGAGCCCCTGGAGCTGGCCGTGGCTGCCGACGCCGATCCTGCCGCCGGCCTCGACCAGGTCGGTCAGCCATGCCGAGTGCTTCCTGAACGCGTACTCATCCTCGTGGAACCAGCCGCCCGGTCCGGGGCCGGGGTTCCTGCGCCGGATCTTCATGTTCAGCTCCTCGGCCGGCGTGAAGTACTTCAGCTTCTCGTCGCCGATGACGTCCTCGTTCGTGTAGAAGTAGTTCTCGGCCCACGGCCCGCCGTACGACACGAGCAGCGTCGGCGTGTTGGTCGTGCCGGATGCCTTGAACAGCTCGACGACGTCGTTGTACGCGGGGATGACCGGCATCGTGTGCTCGATGCCGGGATAGCCGTCCATGGCGTGGGTCATGTTGAGGCGGTAGTCGAGGCCGCCCTCCGTGGTCGGCATCAGGTTCAGTTCCCGCGCGGCCATGATCAGCCACTGCCGCTGCTGCCGGTTGCCGGCCATGTACATTTTGAACGTCTTCGTGTCGTAGTAGTCGCTGTAACGACGCAGCGTGTAACGCGCGTCATCCAGGTTACGGATGCCTTCCTGCCAGAAGACGCCGGGGCCGGTGGAGTAGACACGCGGTCCGGGTATCTGCCCGGCGTCGACGCGGTCGGCGTACGTCAATACGTCCGTCGTCGCGGTCTGCGGATCGCGCGTGGTCGTGACGCCGTAGGCGAGGTTCGCGAGATAGATCCAGGGGCGGTTCCAGTGCATGCCCCAGAGGTTCCACATGTGCGCGTGCGTATCGACGAAGCCGGGCACGATCGTCTTC
>DATHUY010000125.1 GCA_035461765.1 Longimicrobiales bacterium | reverse complement strand
GCAGGTCAAGCTGGGGCAGACGTCGGTCAACTTCGTGGAGATCGTCAGCGGCCTCAATCAGGGCGATGTCGTCATTCTGTCGGACATGCAGCAGTACGATTCGAACGATCGGGTCAGGATTCGTAACTAACAATGCAGCACAAACCAGGAGACAGCCCAATGCAGCAAGCGACGGAGCCGCTCATCAGGCTCGACGGCGTGAGCAAGGTGTTCTACACCGACGAGGTGGAGACGCACGCGCTCAACAACGTGCAGCTCCACATCCAGCGCGGCGAGTACATCGCGATCGCGGGCCCGTCCGGCTGCGGCAAGACGACGCTGCTGTCACTGCTCGGGCTGCTGGACTCGCCGAGTGACGGTGTGTACTCGCTCGACGGCAAGAACGTTTCGAACCTGTCCGCCTCCGACCGCGCGCGGGTGCGCAATCGCGAGATCGGATTCGTCTTTCAGGCGTTCAACCTGATTGGCGACCTGACCGTGTACGAGAACGTCGAGCTGCCGCTGACGTACCGCGGCATGTCGGCATCCGAGCGGAAGGAGCGCGTACACGCCGCGCTCGAGCGCGTCGGCATGTCACATCGCACGAAGCACTATCCGTCGCAGCTGTCCGGCGGTCAGCAGCAGCGTGTCGCGGTCGCGCGTGCGATCGTGGGCAAGCCGCTGATCCTGCTGGCGGACGAGCCGACGGGTAACCTCGACTCGAAGAACGGCGAGGCGGTGATGGACCTGCTGAAGGAGCTGCACGCCGACGGCGCCACGATCTGTATGGTCACGCACGACCCGCGGTATGCGCGGCATGCGGAACGCTCGATTCACCTGTTCGACGGGCAGGTGGTCCGCGACGAGGATTCGTCCAAGGCGCACGAGCTGGAGGAGAGCGGCTTCGAGATGCACCACAATGGATGAAGATATCGTCGCCATGCTGGCGATCTTCCTCTGCTTCTTCGTGCCGATTGCGGGGCTCACGCTGCGGTTCGCGCTGAAGCCGATAGTGGAGTCGATCGCGCGGCTGCTCGAGGTACGGGCGAATGCCGCACCCGCGGCGGCGGCGTCGGAGCTGACCGAGCGGCGCATCGCGCTGCTCGAGGCCGAGCTGGGCTCCATGAGGCAGGAGCTCCAGCGGATCACGGAGCAGAAGGACTTCATGGAGCGGCTGAGCGCAGGGCGCTGACACGCTCTGTTTCCATCGCAGCAGGCTCACCGGATCAGGCGGGCGGCAGGAACACTGCCGCCCGCTTCGCATTCCAGCCATCCCGCGAACAGTCGTGTCATCGTGCGTGTATGACGATGTCACGAACGTCCCTTACCATGAAGCGGCAGACACATGACAAACGAAATCGGGCGCGGTGCCCGTAACCTGCTCCTCCCCGCGGCGGTTCTGAGCGCGGGGCTGGTGCTTGCCGCGATCGTCTTTGGCCTTTTCTTCCGGTCCGCCCGCCAGCCGGAGCGGACGATCACGGTGACGGGTGCTGCGACGCGTGCGTTCGAAGCCGACCGCATCAAGTGGCGGCTGAGCATCTCCCGCATGGTCGGTGAGCAGGACCTCGCGGCAGGCTTCGAGCAGATCCGCGAGGACGTCGCCGCGATCCGTGCGCAACTCGCCACTGCAGGGCTTCCCGACTCCGCGCTGATCCTCCAGCCGCCGAGCGCACAGCCGCAGTACTCGCCGCAGGGCGGGCGGTCAGGCTACAGCGTCGTACAGCCGATCTATGTCCTGTCGAGCGATATAGAACGCGTGGAATCGGTAGCCCTCGAGCCCGGCCGGATTCTCAGCCCGGGCATGGCGCTCGAGTATTCGCAGCTCGAGTACTTCTACGACGGCATCGCGGAGCTCAAGCACGCACTTCTCGCCGACGCGACGCGCGATGCGAAGCGCCGGGCTGAAGAGATCGCGGGAAGCACGGACGGCACAGTAGGCCCGATGGCAGCGGCACGCGCGGGCGTGTTCCAGATCACGGAGCCCTACTCGACGGATGTCGCCGGCTACGGCATACACAACACGTCGACGCGCAGGAAGGAAATCACCGTGACTGTCCACGGCGAGTTCCGCATCGACTGAGCATTCCGCAATGCCAGCCGGCGGAGTAGATTCGCCGCGTGCCTGCGCTGCTCGATCAATTCCTGCCGGACGTTGCGACGACGATCGTCGTCCTGCCGCTGACGCTGCTCTACGCGTCGGCGGCGGCGGTCTTTGCGGGCTGGCTGCGTGTCGGCCCCGGCATGCGTACTCCCTACACGCGGAAGGTCTTCCATTTCCTGATCCTGAGCGCCGCCACGCTCATTCACCTCCGATGGGGGCTGCCGGGAACCGTGGTGTACGGCAGCACGGTCGCGCTCATGGTCCTTGCTGCCGTGTGGCGCGGTGACGGCTTTGCGTTCTATGAAGCACTCGCGCGTCCGTCCGACGCACCACGGAGGTCCCTCTTCATCCTGGTGCCACTCCTCACCACCGCCCTGGGCGGGGTGCTCGCCAACCTGCTGTTTCCCACGTGGGCCTTCATCGGCTATGCCGCCGTGGCGTGGGGCGACGCGATCGGCGAGCCGGTCGGCACCCGCTGGGGTCGGCACCGCTACACCGTGCCCTCCATCGCCGGCGTGAGCGCGACCCGCAGCATCGAGGGCAGCGCCGCAGTACTGCTCGCGAGCGCCGCCGCGTGCGCTCTGGCGTTCGGGTTCGCCGGCGTGGACGGCTGGACCGCGCTGCGCGCCGCGGCCGTGGTCGGGCTCGTCACAGCGCTGGTGGAGGCGGTCAGCCATCACGGCATGGACAACCTCACCATCCAGGTCGTGGCAGCCGGAGCGGCGGCGCTGCTGCTCGGCTGAAGCACCCGTCAGCATCGACCGAGCGCACCGCACAGGTCTCAGCGCAAACGCGCACGCAGAACTCCCCAGCCCGCCAGCCCGAGCAGAAAGAGCAGCGTCCCGACAACGGTGGTCGAGAGCGCCAGGTTGATCCCGCTCCACGCGAGTCCCGGCGGCGCGCTCCCGGCGGCTGCCATTGCCGTCGCCACCTGGCTGATGCCGACCAGGGTGCCGATCACGCCGATTCCCAGTGCCGCACCCGCCCAGAGCAGGATCGCGTCCAGATCGCTCCGGTTGGCAGGACGCACCGCGACACGTACGGCCATCGCGAACATTACCAACCCGCAGAGCACCACACCCCACATCGCGTAGCCGCCCGAAACGAGATAGCTCCACATCACACACCTCCCTCGGTTCCACGTGAACGGATTCGATCCGACGCCTTCTCTACACTCCACAGTGCACCACCTGCGATTCCAGCCATGAGTCCAACCGTCGCGACGCCACTCGCCATCTCGACGGCGCCCCACATCGGCAGCCGCCCAGCGCTGACCTGCGACAGCGTCAGTGCTGCGCCCAGCAGACCCACAGCGGGCGCACCGAGCCCCAGCAGCGCGAGGATGCGGTGTCCCGGCACGTGCACTGAAGGCGGCAGCCAGCGACGCGTCGCTGCGCCCAGTGCCAGTATCAGGATCGCGCACGACATGGCGAGGACCACCCAGCCTGCCCCGAACGGGACGTGGATGATCAGACCCGCCCGAAGCGGCATGGCGGCAAACAGCAGCGACAGACCGGCGACGACAAGCACCGCCCGCTCCATGCTGTGCCGCTGCGGCTCGAGCAGCCGGTCAGCCCAGCGCACGGCGATCGGACGATGGATCTCCTCCAGCTCGCGCCACACCGCCGGTCCCGCGCCGATCCACGCCTCCACTTCACGCGTGGCGGCTTCCTCCGACATGCCGCGCGCCCGGAAATGGCCCAGCAACGCCGCTGCGTCCCCCTCCAGCTCCTCCATCACCCGCACCCGCACCGGCTCCGGCAGCCTCGCCGTCATCGCTTCGTCAGGAAGTGGCGCGAAGTGCTCCATCCGGACCTCCTCTCGTTGCGTCGAAAAACTTCCGAACAATCGTTTCGCAGCGCAGCAGCTCCGCCGCCAGATGCTCTCGGCCCGCACCCGTCAGCGAATACACCCGCCGCCTCCGCTCACCCTCCGATTCCGACCACTCACTGCGAACCAGCTTCCCCTTCTCCAGCCGATGCAGCACGGGGTACAGCGTCCCGTGTTGAAGCACGAACAGGCCATCGCTCCGCTCCGACACCTGGAGGGCGATCTGATAGCCGTGCATGGTGCGCTCGGCGAGCGCGGCCAGAACGACGAGCTCGTAGAGGCTGCGCGAGAAGCGCTGCGGATCGAATGGCTCGTGGGGCATCGGCGTGGGCTCCATGAATAGGTACGCACCCTCTATATATACGCTGCCTCTGTGTATGGCAAGGCCAATCGCGTCGGGCTGCGGCTGTGGCGGGCGCCGCGTCCGGCTGCGGTTCCGGTTATATTGCGTCCCGGAATCGGACACCTGCTCGGGCTCCGCCGAAGAGCGGTGGGCAGCCAAATGCGTGAATCACAATGACCTGGTGACTGGTCTGCCGGTGGTACGGTGCTTCCGTAGGAAGGAGCCGCCGTCGCACACCAGCAGTCCTGAGCCCGCAACCAGGGCGCGCCGCGCAGCGGGGCCGATCGGCAAGAGGCGGCGCGTCAGAATGCGGAGCCAGCCCGTCAACCTTGATGACGAGACGATGACAGAACGGAAGAAGAGGGTGCTGATCGCCGATGATCAGCAGGATGTCGTGGAAGCGCTGCGACTGCTGCTGAAGGGCGAATCGTTCGACACCGAGACGGCGGCATCGCCTGCGGCGGTGCTGGAGTGTGTGGAGTCGAGCGATTTCGACATCGTGCTGATGGATCTGAACTATACGCGCGACACGACGTCGGGCAGGGAAGGGCTGGACCTGCTCAGCCGGCTGCAGGAGCTGGACAGTACGCTGCCGGTGATCGTGATGACGGCGTGGGGCAGCATCCAGGGGGCGGTGGAGGCGATGCGGCGCGGCGCACGCGACTACGTGGAGAAACCGTGGGACAACCAGCGGCTGGTGTCGCTGCTGCGTACGCACGTGGAGCTGGGGCGTGCGCTGCGGGAGAGTGCGCGGCTGGAGTCGGAGAACCAGTTGCTGCGGCGGCGCGACCTGCCGGAGCTGATTGCGGATTCGCCGGCAATGAAGCCGGTGCTCACGATGCTGGAACGGATCGGTCCATCGGAGGCGAATGTCCTCGTGATGGGCGAGCACGGTACGGGCAAGGAGATCATAGCGCGCTGGCTGCATGCGGCGTCGCCGCGTGCGGAAAAGCCGTTGATCATCGTGAACGCCGGCGGTCTGTCGGAGGGTGTGTTCGAGAGCGAGCTCTTCGGGCACGTGAAGGGCGCGTTCACGGATGCGAAGACGGACCGGGTCGGATATTTCGAGCTGGCGGATGGCGGGACGCTGTTCCTCGATGAGATTGGCAACATGCCGGCGAAGCAGCAGGCAAAGCTGCTGCGCGTGCTGCAGACGGGTGAGTTTCAACGCGTCGGCTCGTCGAAGACGAAGCGTGTGGATGTCCGCGTCATCTCGGCGACAAACGTGGACATCCGGAAGGAGGTCGCCGAGGGGCGGTTCCGCGAAGACCTGCTGTATCGCCTGAACACGGTGGAGATCCAGCTGCCGCCACTGCGTGAACGGCCGGAAGACGTAGCCGCACTGGCGCAGCACTTTCTGAAGCGGGAGCGGGCGCGGTACGGAAGGAAGCTGACGAGCCTGGATCGCGAGGCGCTGCAGGCGCTGGTGGAGCATTCCTGGCCGGGCAACATCCGCGAGCTGGAGCATACCATCGAGCGTGCCGTGCTGATGGCAGCGGGGCCGCAGATCCGCGCGGAAGACCTGGGACTGCGCACGCGCGGTGACGGCGCGGCGCGGTTCGAAGAGATGACGCTCGAGGAGGCGGAGAAGCATCTCATCCAGAAATCGCTGGTGCGGCATCAGGGAAACGTGAGCCGGGCTGCGGATGCGCTGGGACTGTCGCGGAGCGCCCTCTACCGGCGGCTACAGCACTTCGATATTCCTACCGGTGGCGTGTGATCGCTGGACTCCGCATGAGGTCCGGTGTGGATTGGCCGGCGTGATCGCACGTGCCGGGGGCGGGACTGGCTACAGTGGCAGCGGGGGCGATGAGAGTATCGTTTGAGGCGCGGGTGCTCGCGCTGGCGCTCGCGGCGGGGCTGCCGGGCACGCTGGTGGCGCTGACACTGCTGCTTGTCGGAGACTACAGCGCGAAGGTGCTGTGGACGTTCGGCCTGCTCGTGACGGGCTGCTGGCTCGGTTTCGCATTCGCACTGCGGGATCGGGTGGTGCGGCCGCTGCAGACGCTGTCGAATCTGCTCGCGGCCCTGCTGGAGGGAGACTACTCCATCCGGTCGCGCGGTGCGACGACGGACGACGCGCTCGGGCTGGCCATGCTCGAAGTGAATGCGCTCGGCGAGACGCTGCGCGAGCAGCGACTCGGCGCGCTCGAGGCGTCCGCGCTGCTCCGCACGGTGATCAAGGAGATCGAGGTTGCGATTTTCGCGTTCGACGACGAGCTGAAGCTTCGCCTCGTGAATCGGGCGGGTGAGCGGCTGCTCGACGTGCCGGCGGAGCGGATGACAGGCCGTACCGCGGAAGCGCTCGGGCTCGCGGAAATGCTCACCGGTGAGGACCAGCGCATCGTGGATGCTGCGTTCCCCGGCGCGCGGGGCCGCTGGGAGCTGCGGCGCTCGACGTTTCGACAGGGTGGCGCGCCGCATCAGCTGCTGGTGCTGTCCGATCTGAGCAAGACACTGCGGGAGGAAGAGCTGCTCGCCTGGCAGCGCCTCATACGCGTGCTCTCGCACGAGATCAACAATTCGCTCGCACCGATCAAGTCCATCGCCGGCAGCCTGATGGCCGCGCTCACGCGTGCCCCGCGCGCGCCGGACGCGGATGAAGACCTGCAGCGCGGACTCGGCATCATTGCCGGCCGCTCGGAGGCGCTGCAGCGATTCATGGCGTCATACGCACGGCTCGCGCGGCTGCCCGCGCCGCGTCTGGTTCCACTGAACGTCAGCGACTGGGTGCGTCGGGTGGTCGCACTCGAGACCCGCCTGGACGTGCACGTCGAGACCGGACCCGACATCGTGATCCGGGCGGACGGCGATCAGCTCGACCAGCTGCTCATCAACCTCGTCCGTAACGCGGTCGATGCGGCGCTCGAGACGGGCGGCGCCGTGTGCGTCGGGTGGTCGCGCGCTCCCAACGGGGTGGCCGTATGGGTACGCGACGAGGGACCGGGGCTCGCGGACACCACGAATCTGTTCGTGCCGTTCTTCACGACGAAGCCGAACGGGTCGGGGATCGGGCTCGCGCTGTCGCGGCAGATCGTGGACGCGCACGGCGGTTTTCTCGGCATCGAAAACCGCACCGACCGCACCGGCGTCATCGCGACGGTGACACTGCCGACGTGATCCTGACACGATCGGGTCCGCCTGAACGCTGACTCGCGCGCGAGGCGGAGTGCGCCGTCTTCACGCCTCCGAGGTCGCCCGCCGGTGCCGGGCAAGGAAGGCGCTGCCGTGTCGAGCTCCACATCGGGCCGATTCCCGCCGAGTTCTGTTACGAGTGCCCGACTTCCGCTATCATCCGGCCGCCCGAACGACGATGCGCCCGCCGGGAACGGTCGCGGTCGCGTATCTGATCAGAAAACCGGAGTTGCAGAATCTTGCTGATGGGATTGCTTCTCGTGCTGCAGCAGGCAGGCGCGAGTGTGGAAGTGCCTCGTTACGAGGACGAGGTCCGGATCGACGGCGTGATGGACGAGGACATCTGGTCGCGGGCGGCACTGCTCGAGGATTTCACGCAGTACGAGCCCGCGGACGGACGGCCGGCCGAGGAGCGAACCGTAGTTCGCGTCTGGTACGCGCCGGACGCGATCTACTTCGGCATCCACGCGTATGATTCGCAGCCGTCCACGATTCGCGCCAAGCGCGCGAATCGTGATGATCTCGACGGCGATGATCGTGTCACCATCTTCCTGGACACGTTCCGAGACCGCCGCCGTGCGTTCTTCTTCGCGGTGAACGCGTTCGGCGTGCAGCAGGATGGCGTGCGCACCGAGGGCGCGGCGAGTGCGGGTCGCACGTTTGGCGGCAACACGGACAAGAGCCCCGACTTCCTCTACCAGTCGCAGGGCCGGCTGACGGACGATGGCTATGTCGTCGAGGTACGGATTCCCTTCAAGAGCCTGCGTTATCCCTCGTCCGAAAACATGGCGTGGGGCATCAACATCGAGCGCGTCACGCAGCGCACCGGCTTCGTGGACACGTGGCCCGACGTGCGGCGTGCGAGTGCGAGCTTCCTCGCACAGGGTGGCACGCTCACCGGTCTGCACGATCTGCAGCGCGGGGTCGTCTTCGAGGCGCAGCCGACGCTCACAGTGAACACGCCGGGCGTGCGGACGGACGGCGGCTTCCAGCGCGGCGACCCGGAACCGGAGATCGGCGCGACCGCGCGACTCGGCTTCACGAACATCTCGGTGGACGCAACCGTGAATCCGGATTTCAGCCAGGTGGAGGCGGACGCCGGGCAGGTTACCGTCAATGAGCGGTTCGCGCTGTTCGTCACGGAGAAGCGGCCGTTCTTCCTCGAGGGCATCGAGCTCTTTTCGACGCCCAACCAGCTGGTGTACACGCGTCGCATCGTGAACCCCAGCGTCGGCGGCAAGGTGACCGGCAAGGTCGGTCCGATCAGCGTGGCGCACCTGACCGCGCTTGATGAGGATATCGATGCCGAAGGGCGTCATGCGCTGTTCAACGTGACGCGCCTGCGCCGGGACATCGGTCAGAGCTCTCTCGTGGGCGCGACGTTCACGGACCGCTCCGTGCTGGATTCTGCTGCGTTCAACCGTGTGGCAGCGATTGATACGCGCATCGTGTTCGGCCGTATGTACTACCTCGAGTCGCAGATTGGCGGCTCGTGGACGCGGCATCGGGACGAGACTGTCGCGGCACCGATATGGAAGATCGAGCTGGATCGCACGGGGCGTGCGTTCGGATTCAACTATAGTGTCAGCGGCACGGGTGACGACTTCGAGAGTCACGCGGGCTTCGTCAACCGCAACGACATCATCGATGCGGGTTTCAGGAACCGGCTCACCTGGTATGGCCCGAGCGGCGCTCTGCTCGAGCGTGTCACGACGTTCTTCGGCCCGAGCCGGTTGTGGCGGCATTCCGGAGGGGACGCGATCGAAGGTTCGGAGTTCCTCAATGCATCGTTTCTCCTGCGCGGCGGGTGGGAGATGTCGGCACGGGCGGGCCGCGACTTCGTCGAGCTGGATCCGGCGGCGTTCACGAATTACGTGAGCGAGACTACGGCCGGGCCACGGCCGTACACGCCACTCGATGGCGTGAGCGGTCCCTCGTTCCAGCTGAGCGGATCGACGCCGACGTTCCGGCGCTTCGACGCGCGGGCCTCCGCCGGCTTCGGGCGCGTGACGATCTTCGCAGAAGGGAGCGAGGGGAACTCGCGGAGCGCGACTGCTTCGGTTTCGGTGCGGCCGACGTCGCAGGTGCGGATCGACCTGTCGACATCCTACCTGCACATCCGTCGCGAACGTGACGGCTCCGAGTTCGCACGCACACTGCTGCCGCGCACCCGTATCGAGTTCCAGCCGACGCGCGCGTTCTTTCTCCGCGGCATCGTTGAATACCGGGCGGAACGTCGCGCCGCGCTCCGCGACGCACGCACGGGTGAACCGCTCACAGTCGACGGCGTCCCGACAGCCGGCTTCACGACGAACGGCATGAGCCTGGAACTGCTGGCTTCCTACCAGCCGACGCCCGGCACCGTCGCCTTCCTCGGGTACGCCGCAGCACTTACGGCGACCGACCCCTTCGCGTTCGACCGCCTCAGCCGCAGCCGCGACGGCCTGTTCCTGAAGCTCGCCTACCTGTTGCGTCGATAAAACACGTGAGTATGGAACCGGCGGGCTTCGGCGCGGCGGGACGCCGCTGATATCAGTTGTTCGAGCGGTCGAGGACGGCAGAGCCGAGTAGTGAACGCGTTGTGGCGGAAAGAGCTGCCGGATGCAACAGGGGGACCGCCTGACGGGCGGTCCCCCTGTTTCGGACTAGTTACCGGCCGGAGTACCCAGCGGCGCCTTCGGCCTGGGCGCGGGCTTGCCCCTGGGGGCTGAGCTGGCCGGAGCGCCCAGAGCCGTTACCGGAACGCTGGCATTCTCGGCTGCGCCCATGAGCACGTAGTCGCCGTTGCCATCCACGCGGATCGCGGGGACACGGCGGTTCTGCTCGAAGAACTCGTAGCCGGGCTTCAGTGTCTGCCAGAACGCGCCGAGCTGGGGTTCCTCGCCGAACACGCGCTGGAGACGCTGGAGCTCGTCGCTCTCGAGGCGCGCGGGGAAGATATGCACGGGAATGAGCTCCTGACCGGCGGCGCGCGCTTCGACGGCCATCCAGTACAGCTCCATGATGCCCTCATCCGTGACCGCGAGGCAGCCATCGGAATTGCAGCCGCCATGGATGTAGATGTCGCCGCCGAGATTCGTGGCTCCCCCGATGTGCCGGTCTCTCACGTTCGGATAATCGACATGCAGTGAGAGCAGGTAGTCGCTCTGGGGATTGAAGAAATCCACCGCGTAGAAACCCTCGGGCACCTGACTGTCACCCTGCTCCCGCTTCGGTCCCAGCCCACCGGCCAGCGCGCAGATGTCGTAATTCTTGAGCAGCTCGAACGACGGATTGCCATCGGGGCGGACCCAGACCTCGAGGGTCCGCTCGCGCTTGAAGATGCGGATGAACATCTCCGCCGCGGGGTATCGGATGCGGCGTTCCTCGAACAGCCGCTTGATGTTGAAGCGCGTGGCGATCCTGGCGTCGAGGACCCTCTGGTTGCGCAGCTGGCTGAGCGCAAATCGGGACTCGGTGGGCAGGACCGGCTGCCCGGGCATCGCGGTGCTGTCCGTCACGAGGCCCAGATCGCGTGCGAGCTGAGCTTCAGCCTGACGTGCAGGGCCGAAGAGGAGTGCCACAATGGCACATCCCGTGAGACCTCTCGAAATGTGGCGTCTTAGCCGCACTCTGTCGCTCCTTGTCGAGGGGCGGTCATCGCCCTCCCGAAGGCAATGTCAGATTCCGTGCCGGAAATCTCCCGGCCGGGGGTGCCGGGAGCCAGATTCCAAGTTAGGGCGAGACAAGCATTTGGGCAACGGCGCTGGGAGAGGGTGTGGACGGGTGGGACGGTTGGCCCGGCAGGGCCGGCCACGTTGCATGCTTCTTGATCAGACTGGCCCGTGGGCGCGGCATTCGAGCGGCGCTGCCCACAAGTCCAGGGTGCCGGTGCGCAGTGCGGCCCGGCCGATCAAAAAACATGCAGGAAGTTCAGCAGAGGACCCATGGGCGGTCAATCCTGACGGCGGAGAGTGCGCGTGCGCTCCTGCTGGATCCGGGAGCCCGCGAGATTTTCGGCAGGCCGGCGCGTCTGGCCAGTCTGGCGCTACGCGCGCCCATCGCCATGGTGGGCGTGGTGCACGCGGAGCGCCTGGTGCTGGTGGGCCATGTTGGCGTGCCGGCGCCGTGGTCGTCTACGCGCCAGGTGCCGCTGGGCGCGACGTTCTGCCGATATGTTGCGGACACGAGAGCAGTGTTCGCGGTCGAAGACGCGGCGCGCCATCCGCTGGGATTCTCCGTCGCCCGCCTGGACGACTTCGAGCGGGTATCGTACCTCGGTGCGCCGGTCGTGGTCGAGGGTCGCGTGGTCGCCGTGCTGTCGGTGTGCGACATCGTGCCGCGGCGCTGGACGCAGGACGAGCGGACGCTGATCAAGGATCTGGCGACGGCGGTCCAGCGCGACCTGGAGCTGCTGGGGAGCCGGTTCGAGTGGCGAGCGGCGGCGCCGATCGCGCCCGTGGGCGCTGCGCCGGACGGTATGATCACGGTGGATGCGGAGTGGCGGTTCGCGTTCATGAACGAGCACGCGCAGGAGTTGCTCGGTCGCGTGGAAGCGGACCTGCTCGGGCGCAGGTTCTGGCACGTGTATCCCGGCCTGGTCGGCACGGGGTTCCACCGCGAGAGCCTGCGCGTAACGTCGGATCGTGTGCCGATCGAGCAGGAGATTCACTGCCGGTCCATCGACCGCTGGCTGGAGGTGCGCGCCTATCCGACGGCGGATGGCGGCGCGGCGCTCCATCTGCGCGATGTGTCGGCGCGGCGCGCGGCGCAGGAAGAACTGCGCGGGCGCGAGTCACGCTACCGACGGATGTTCGAGGAGTCGCACACGGCGCTGTTTCTGATGGATCGTGACGGCACGTTGCTGGAAGTCAATCAGCAGTTCGAGTCGCTCACGGGCCGCGGTCGCGACGAGCTGTACCGCATGCGAATGGTGGATCTGATGTGCGATCCCGATGCGTTCGACCGCTGTCTGCTGGAGCTGCGCGAGCAGGAGGCCATACACGATGTCGAGCTGGCTCTGCGTCACGCTGACGGGCGCGAGCTGGCGTGTGTGGTGGACTGCGGCTCGCAGATCGTGGAAGGCGACACGGTCTATGCGGGCGCGCTGCGCGACGTGACGAAGGACAAGGAGGCGCAGGCCAAGCTGGTACGCAGTGCGTTGCACGATGCGCTCACGGGCCTGCCCAACCGCGTCGTGTTCATGGACCGCCTGGAACGTCTGCTGACCCACTCGCAGCGCCGCGTCGGCTATGGCTTTGCCGTCCTGTTCCTCGACCTGGACAATTTCAAGGACATCAACGACAGTCTCGGCCACCTGGCGGGCGATGAGCTGCTCGTTACGGTCGCGCGTCGGCTGGAATCGTGTGTGCGGCAGGGCGACACCGTGGCGCGCATCGGCGGCGACGAGTTTGCCGTACTGCTCGACATGGTGCAGGACGCTGCGGCCGTCACGTTCATCGTGGACCGCATCCGCGAGAGCCTGGCCCTGCCGTACCATCCCGAGGTGCCGGTGGACGGGATGAGCGCGAGCATCGGCATCGCGATCAGTGTGAGCGGCTACGAGCGTGCGGAGGACCTGCTGCGCGATGCCGACTCCGCAATGTACCGGGCGAAGGCGAGCGGGCGTGACGACTACGTCATCTTTGACAGCGACATGCACGAGCGCGCGCTCGCGCAGCGACAGCTGGAGGACGACCTGCGCACGGCGACCGCCGGCAGCGAGTTCGATGTGCTCTACCACCCGATCGTCGACCTGGAGCGCGGCACGGTGAAGGATCTCGAGGCGCTCGTGCGCTGGAACCACCCGACCCGTGGAGTCCTGCTGCCCCACGAGTTCATGCCGCTCGCCGAGCAGACGGGACTCGTCCTCGAAATCGGCTGGTGGGTCCTGAACGAAGCCTGCCGCCAGCTGCGCAGCTGGCAGCTCGAGCGGCCGACGGCCACGACGACCCTTACCGTGAGTGTGAACCTCTCCGCGAAACAGTTCGTGCACGCGTCCCTGCTCGACCACGTGGACGAGGCGCTCCTGGATTCGGGTCTCGCGCCCGAGTTCCTGCGGCTCGATGTCACGGAGGCCGTCGTCATGCAGAATCCGCAGCTGTCCGCGCGGCTGCTCGAGGAGCTGCGGCTGCGCGGCATCCAGATCTGCATCGACGACTTCGGGACAGGCTACACGTCGCTTCGCGAGCTGCGCCAGTTCCCGATCTCATGTCTCAAGATCGACCGTTCCTTCGTACACACGCTCGGCACGGAGAGCGAGAGCACGGAGATCGTGCAGACCATCATCGCGCTCGGCCGCAGCATGGCCATCGATGCGGTTGCGGAGGGCGTCGAAACGACCGACCAGCTCGATCAGCTGCGGCGACTCGGAACGCGCTACGCACAGGGATACCTGTTCTCGATGCCGGTCGACGCGCAGGCCGCCGCAGGGCTCCTCGTGGATTAGCCCGCGCGGAGGGCGGGCCCGTTTGCCCCTGCCATTGGTCACACAGCGACGACTTCCGACTCATCGGGAGTCTTTTTGTTTCAGGAGCCCACAGTCAGGATACGCACGACGGGCGGCGGCAGGCCCCAGCCCGAAGCAGGCCCTGCGTCGGTCCAGGGCCGGCCGTTTCGCAGGCCGGGTTTGAGTCGGGCGCGCTCCGTGCGTACCTTGCGCGGCCGTCGTCGAGGTGACGGCGCGGACACGCGCGCGGGGAATATCGAGTGACGCTGCTGTTCATCGTACTGCTGCCGTTCCTGGGAGTATTGCCGCTGCTGCTCGTGCAGAGGCGGGGCGAGCTGCGTTCGCGACTGGCGTGGACGGCGGCGGTGCCGACGGCGGCCTCGCTTGCGCTGGTGGTTGCGCAGTCGCGCCGTGTGTTTGCGGGCGGTGTTCTGGAGGCGTCACGCACGTGGGTGCCATCGCTCGGGCTGGACCTCACGCTGCGGCTAGACGGGTATGCGTGGGTATTCTCGTGCCTGGTGCTCGGGATCGGGCTGCTGATCCTGCTGTACGCGCGGTACTACCTGTCGGAGGAGGAGGACCTGCCGCGGTTCTTCGCGAGCCTGATGTTCTTCATGGGCTCGATGATGGGTGTGGTGCTGGCGGGCAATCTCGTGCTGCTGGTGGTGTTCTGGGAGCTGACGAGTCTGAGCTCGTTCCTGCTCATCGGATACTGGCGGCACGAGGAGGAAGCACGCAGTGGCGCCCGCATGGCGCTGCTGGTCACCGGCCTGGGCGGGCTGGCGCTGCTCGGCGGTGTGCTGCTGCTCGGTCACATCGCCGGCAGCTTCGAGCTCACCGATGTCCTCGCGGCGGCGGGCACGGTGCAGCAGCATCCGCTGTACGTTCCGATGCTCGTGCTCGTGCTGCTCGGCGCATTCACGAAATCTGCGCAGTTCCCCTTCCATTTCTGGCTGCCGCGCGCCATGGCGGCGCCGACGCCCGTCAGTGCGTATCTGCACTCCGCGACGATGGTCAAGGCGGGTGTGTTCCTGCTCGGGCGACTGTACCCGGTGCTGGCGGGCACCCTGGAGTGGTTCTACATCGTGTCGATCATCGGGATGGCGACGCTGCTGGTGGGTGCGTACCGCGCGATGTTCTCCCATGACCTGAAGGGTCTGCTGGCGTATTCGACGGTGAGCCACCTCGGTCTGATCACACTGCTGTTCGGGTTCAGCTCGCCACTGGGCGCAGTGGCCGCAGTGTTCCACATCATGAACCATGCGACGTTCAAGGCATCACTGTTCATGGCGGCCGGAATCATCGATCACGAGACCGGCACGCGGGACATGCGCATCCTGAACGGGCTGTGGCGGCACATGCCGTACACCGCAGCGCTGGCGATCGTCGCCGCCGCGGCCATGGCGGGTGTGCCGCTGCTGAACGGGTTTCTGAGCAAGGAGATGTTCTTCGCGGAATCGCTGACAGTGACGGAGCTGCGGGGACTGCGTCCGGTCGAGCCCGTGCTCGCGGTGCTCGCGAGCATCTTCAGTGTCGCATACTCGCTGCGCTTCATCCGTATCTTCTTCCGCGGTGACGCCACGGGCATGCCGCAGAGTCCGCACGAGCCGCCGCGATTCATGCGCATCCCGGTGGAGGCACTCGTGCTGCTGTGTGTGGCGGTCGGAGTGGCGCCGGGCACGTTCATCGGGCCATCGCTGCGGATAGCGGCGTCGAGCGCGCTCGGTGGTGAGCTCCCGTACTACAAGCTGGAGGTGTGGCACGGGCTGAACCTGCCATTGGCGATGAGCGCTGTCGCCATGGGCGGCGGCATCGTGCTGTTCCTGAAGCGGCGCTGGCTCTATGCGTTCAGTGACCGCGTGCTGCCGGCGTGGTCCATGGCGGCCGTCTACGAGTCGGTCGTGACCGGTCTGACCGACGGTGCGGCCGCATTCACCCGTCTGCTGGAGAACGGGTCGCTTCAGCGTTACGTGATGCTGCTGGTTGCGACTGCACTCGCGGCGGGTATGTTGCCGCTCCTGGACCATTCATTCGGCGCCGGCTCCGTTGCGGCTGCAGCGCCCGATGCGATCACCGTCGCCGGGACACTGATCCTCATCACGGCCGCGGCCGCGACGGCAGTGCTGCACCGGCAGCGGCTGGTCGCGTTGATCATGATCAGCGTAGTGGGTCTGCTGGTGGCCCTGGCGTTCGTGCACCTGTCGGCACCCGACCTGGCATTGACGCAGCTGCTCGTCGAGGTCGTCACGATCCTGCTCGTTCTGCTGGCGCTCGACTATCTGCCGCGCCGTACGCCGCTGGAGTCGCACCCCGCGCGCCGCATCCGCGACGCACTCATCGGAATTGCCGCCGGTGGCGGCGTGGCAGCCCTCGCGTGGGCGGTACTCACGCGCCCGCCCGACAGCATCAGCCGGTACTTCGTCGAGCAGAGCAAGCCCGCGGGCGGCGGTACGAACATCGTGAATGTCATCCTGGTGGACTTCCGGGGGTTCGACACGATGGGCGAGATCGCCGTACTCGGAATCGCGGCGCTCGGCATCGCCATGCTCTTCAGCGGGCTGGACCTCGCCGGCGCGCGCACCCCCGGTCGCGCTGCCCGCGACCGCGTGCCGGTCTTCCTGGCCATGATCACGCGCGCACTGCTGCCGTTCGCGCTGCTGTTCTCCATCTTTCTGCTCATGCGGGGACATAACCTGCCGGGCGGCGGGTTCATTGCCGGCCTCATGGCCGCGGTCGCGCTCGTGCTCCATTACGTGGCGAGCGGCACGGAATGGACGGAGGCGCGGGTGCGCGTCGGCTACCAGCCGCTCATCGCGATCGGTCTGCTGATCGCGTTCACGACGGGTATGGGTGCGCTCGCGTTCGGGTATCCGTTCCTGTCCGCGACGTTCACGTACGTGCACATTCCCCTGATCGGGGAGATCGAGCTGGCTACGGCCATGCTCTTTGACGTCGGCGTGTTCCTGACGGTAGTCGGCGCGGTCATGCTGATGCTGTCGCGCCTCGGTACGCCGCTCGCTCAGAGCGCCGGTGACGAAGCGTTCCGGGAGGAGGTGACGCCATGGCAGCCCTGATCGCGCTCGCGATCGGCGTCCTCGTCGCGGCCGGCGTGTATCTCATGCTGCGCGCGCGCACCTACCCGGTGATCCTCGGCATCATGCTGCTGGGCTACGCGGTGAACCTGTTCCTGGTTGCCATGGGCCGCGTCGGACCTGGAGCACCGCCGATCATAAAGGAGGGCGTCGCGTCCTATGTCGATCCGCTCCCGCAGGCACTGGTCCTGACGGCCATCGTCATCGGGTTCGGCATGGCCGCGTTCATCGTCGGCCTTGCCCTCGCCTCGGGTATCCGCGCGCAGACCGACCACGTGGACGGCGAGGAGAGATTGTGAGCGGGCACCTGGTGATCGTTCCGGTGCTCATCCCGTTCCTGGCGGGCATTCTGCTCATCCTGACCGGGAGCCGCGGTCTGGCGCTGCAGCGCGCGCTCGGCATGGCGAGCGTGCTGCTGACACTCGCGACGGCCATCGTGCTGCTGATCGCGTCACACGGCGGTGCTGTAGTCGCGTACCGGCTGGGTGACTGGCCGGCGCCGTTCGGGATCGTGCTCGTGCTCGACCGTCTGAGCGCGCTGATGGTCGTGCTGACGGCAGCGATCGCACTGTTCAGCCTCCTGCACGCGGTGCAGGGTCAGGATCGCGAGGGGCCGCTCTACCATCCGATCTTCCAGCTGCAGCTGGTCGGCCTGAACGGCGCATTCCTCACGGGTGACCTGTTCAACCTGTTCGTGTTTTTCGAGATCCTGCTCATCGCGTCGTACGCACTGCTCGTGCATGGATCCACCGGGCCGCGTCTGCGCGCCGGTGTGCACTACGTCGTGCTCAACCTGGCCGGTTCCTCGCTGTTCCTCATCGCCGTGGGCACGCTCTACGGCGTCACCGGAACACTGAACATGGCGGATATGGCGCAGAAGGTAGCGCTGCTGGGCGCTTCAGAAGCGGCACTGGTGCGGTCCGCGGCCCTGCTGCTGCTCGTGGTGTTCGCACTGAAGGCGGCCGTGGTGCCGCTTTACTTCTGGCTGCCCGCCGCGTACGCCGCAGCCAGCGCGCCGGTGGCGGCACTGTTCGCGATCATGACGAAGGTAGGCGTCTACGCGATCGTGCGCGTATACACGCTGATCTTCGGTGCCGGCGCCGGCGTCGCGGCGGATGTCGCAGCGCCGTGGCTCCTGCCGATCGCACTGCTCACGGTCGTGCTCGGCATGCTGGGCGCTGCGGGCAGTCGCGAGCTGCGGCGCATGCAGGGCTACCTGCTCATCGGGTCCGTGGGAATCATGCTGGCGCCGATCGCCATTTTCGACGCGGCGTCCATATCGGCGGGTCTGTATTACCTCGTACACAGCACGATCGTAATGGCGGGCATGTTCCTGTTGAGCGACCTCATCGCGCAGCAGCGCGGAGGTAAGGACGATCTGCTCGTGAGCGGTGCCATGCTGCGGCAGCCGGCGCTGCTCGGCGGCCTGTTCTTCATTGGCGCCGTCGCCGTCGCAGGGTTGCCGCCACTCTCGGGCTTTGTCGGCAAGGCGCTGATCCTGACTGCGACCGCACCGGCAGACCGGATGCCATGGATCTGGGCGATCGTTCTCGGCAGCGGCCTGCTCGCGCTGGCAGCACTCAGTAGGGCCGGTATCGTACTGTTCTGGATGGTGGATACCGAGGAGGACGCGGCCGACGCGGTGGCGTGGCGCGCACCGGCCTTCGCCGCGACCGCCGGCCTCTTTGCGCTGATCTTCGCGATCACGGTCCTCGCCGGGCCGGTCACCGGCTTCACCGACGCGACCGCACGCCAGCTGCTTGCGCCAGGTGACTACGTCCGCGCGGTGCTCGGAGGTGCGCCATGAGCCGTGTCGTGCCCCAGCCCGTGATCACTGCGACGCTGCTGCTTACGTGGCTGCTGCTCCACAACGCGATCTCGGTGGGTCTGCTGCTGAGCGGAGCTCTGCTCGCGGTCGGACTGCCGCTCGTCACGCACCGCTTCTGGCCGGAATATCCGCGTACGATCCGGATCGCACCGCTGCTGCGGCTGATCGGAGTGGTGATCTACGACATTGTCGTCGCGAACATGCGCATGGTGGTTCTGATCCTCGGCCCCGCACGCCGGCTTCGGCCACAGTTCGTCGTGGTGCCGGTCACCCTGCAGGAGCCGTTCGCCATCACGCTGCTCGCCAGCATCATCTCGCTCACGCCGGGGACGGTCTCGGCAAACCTGAGCGGCGACCGGCGCAGCCTGCTCGTACACGACCTCGATGTCGAGGACAAGGAAACGGCGGTGCAGCGGATCAGGGAACGCTACGAGAAGCCGCTCATGGAGATCTTCGAATGATCGATACCGCTGCGCGCATTGCGCTCGTGCTGATGGCGGCAGCGCTGCTGCTCAACCTGTGGCGACTGCTGCGTGGACCAAGCGCAGTCGACCGCGTCGCCGCCCTGGACACGATGTACGTCAACACGCTGGCTCTGCTCGTCCTGCTCGGCGTCTGGCGCGGCAGTCCGCTCTACTTCGAGGCCGGTCTCGTCATCGCAATGCTCGGGTTCGTCGGCACCGTCGCCTTGTGCCGCTACCTGCTGCGCGGCCGTATCGTGGAGTGATCATGACCGAGATCATCGTCTCGTTCTTCCTCGTGGCCGGCGCCGGCTTCGCCCTCATCGGCTCCATCGGTCTCGTCAGGCTGCCGGACTTCTTCAGCCGGCTGCACGGCCCGACCAAGTCCACCACGCTCGGGGTGGGCGGCATGCTCATCGCCTCGGCTGTCCACTTCAGCACGGGGCCGGGGACGAGTCTGCACGAAGTGCTCGTCACGATGTTCCTGTTCATGACTGCACCGGTGAGTGCCCACCTGATGTGCAAGGCGGCCGTCCACCTGCGCGTTGAGAGCGTGTCGGAAGGCTACGAGGTGGAGGGTGCACCCGTCGACGACTGACGGCACGCTCAGGTGCCCGGTACCGCCAGTCCCGCCATCGCTATACCGATCAGCAGCGCGATCTTCGTTGCGGGCAGCGCGGAGTCTACCTCCGACCACTCCGACAGCGTGTGGCCGTCGCCGCCGATTGCGCGGCCGATCGAGATCGACGGGATGCCACGGACCACGCCGGCGTTGGCATCGGTCGAGCCGGATGCGATCGCACGCGATTCGATGCCGAGATGGCCGTGTACATCGATCGCAGTCTGGATGAGCGGGTGTGCGCGCCGGTCCTCCAGCATCTGCGCCGTGCCGCCGGCGCGGTTCCGCAGTGTCTGCTCCTTCGCCCATTCGACACCGTGCGCCGTCGCGGCGCGCGACACCGCCGAGTCGATCTGCGCGTCGAGGTCGTTCAGCAGGATCGGATTGACGCTGCGCAGGTCCATCGTGAAGGACACTTCCTCCGGTATGGCGTTGTAGATCTTGCCGCCATCGAGCATGCCCACATTGTAGACTGCGCCTCCCATGTAGTCGGGGATCTCGATCGTGTAAATGTCGCGAATGGCGTCGCTAAGCGCGCGCGCCGGGTGCGGCCGTCCTGCCGACGTGTTCGTGTGCGAGCCCTCGCCGTGGAATGAGTAGCGCGTCCAGTAAATGCCGAGCGCGCCATAGTTGACGTTCGGCAGTGCGCCGTCGAGTGCGACGAGAACGTCGGCGACGCCGGGGTTGTGCTCCAGCCAGTACTCCATGCCGAGCAGGCCCAGCTCCTCCTGCGTCGTCGCAATGAAGATCAGGTCGCCGCTGGTCTGCACGTCCGCGCGGTTCAGTGCGCGCACCATCGCGAGCATGTTCGCGACGGATGCACTGTTGTCGAAGATCCCGGGCGCGCGCAGCACGCGCGCCGGCCGTCCGGCGACCTCGGCGCTGTCGCGCTTCACGGTGACGTCCGTGTCGAGCGGATGGACCGTGTCCATATGCGCTGCGAATACGACCGTCTCCCCGCCGCCGGTGCCGGGCCGCCGCGCGATGACGTTGCCGATCGAATCCACCGTGACGATCAGCCCCTCCGCCTCGAGCTGTGCCTTCACATAGGCCCCGCGCTGCTGCTCGTGCCGCGAGGTGCCGGGGATCTCCGTGATGCGGATCCACTCCGCGATCTGGTCCTCGAAGCCGGACTCGATCCATGCCAGCGCGTCGCGTACCGCAGGCCGTTGCGCGAGCGATTCGTCGAAACGAGTCGGGTATTCCGGCTCCTCCGGCGCGCCGCCGGCGCTCGCGAGTGCGGCGCGGCCGATCCGCGCCACGCGGCCATCGGGACCGCCCACCCAGGCATCGCCGTCCGGCGCGAACGTGACCGTGTTGTAGTGTGTAGTGTCGAGCGTCGTCCAGGTTGCTCCATCGTCATGCGAGACGCCGACACCGGAGGGTCCGACGCCGAGCAGTGGGCGAACCGCTGCGCCGGCCGCCGGCGTGAACGACACCGCACTGTACGCCACGCCGTAGCGCACGCCGTGCGGGCGCGCTGTGCCGACCACACGCCACGTGCGGCCGCCATCGGACGTGCGCACGACATTCCTCTGCTCCTCCGTGCGGCGCTCGTAGTCACCGCCAGCGGCGACACCGTTCAGCGAGTCACGGAACGCGATACCGAAGATCCCGGACGTCGAGTTGCCCGGCAGCGGCGTGTCCGCAACGGCCCACGAGGCACCGCCATCCTCAGTGATGTAGACGCGCGCCCGGCTGCCACCGCCGGTACCGATCCAGCCGCGCGCCCTGCCGGCGAGCGTGAGCGTGGTGCCACTGGCCGCGAAGCCGGCTTCCCCCTCGATCAGCGCCGGCATCCGATCCGCTGCCACACGATTCCACGTGCGACCATCCGTGGTGCGTACGATCATGAGCGCACCGCCGATCGGATCGCCGTAGGCAACGCAGTGGTCGAGGCTCCAGCACTGGAGCGCGTCCATGAACACGCCGGCCTCCGTGCTCTCCCACTGCACCGACCAGCTCGCTCCACCATCGGCGGTACGATAGATCCGTGCGAGACCGCCATCGAACGATGTGCCGAGCAGCCAGGCGTTGCGCTCGTCCGCCGCCCACGCACCTGTGAAGAACAATGCCGCAGCACCCGCCACCGAATCCGCGCGCCAGCTTGCGCCGCCGTCCGTCGTCACCGCATACACGCCGCCCCGTCCGGCAGCCCAGACCACATCCGCCGACGGAGCGTGCATCGCCCTGAACTCCGCGGTAGTGCCCGTCGTCTGAGGGGTCAACTGTGCGGAGAGCACACCGGGGATGAGGACGAGGGCGGAGAGCAGGGCATGCATCGTTCGCATCTGTCGAGGCTCCATCTGGGGATCAGGAGATTGTGGCTGGGCTGCCGAACGAATTTATCACCACAGAGCACTCAGAGCACCCGGAGGGCGGCTATGGATAATCGGGATTCATGATCCGGCCGGATTCCCTTTTCTGTTTTACAACAACAAAAGAATGGAGGCTGATGCGGGCGGGTTGCCATACTGCTGGCGCTCGGACCTTACCATCGCCATTCGTTCCGTCCCTCAGTACAGTGCCACCTCTGAGTGCTCTGAGTGCTCTGTGGTGAAATTGTCCGTTAAACCGGAAAACGCAGAAGGGACGAGCCGAAGCCCGTCCCTCCCGTACTCCCGTCCCCCGATCTCCCAACCTCAGGAGGTCGGATCCAGGATCCTCCTGATCTCGAGGTTGATGTCGCGCAGGTGCAGGCGCGTCATCGGGTCGTTCGTGCGATTGGCGGCGGTCTCCGACAGTCTCTGCAGCTCCGCCAGCTCGCCGCGCAGCAGGGCCCGGGCGTCGCTGGTTCTGGCCGCTTCCGCCGCGGCACGTACGGCTGCCGGTGCACTGGCCGGCGGCTCGGGTGGGTCGATGGCGCGCTCGGCGGCCTCCAGGTAGACGCGCTGCAGTGTGCGGCGGTACACGTCGACCGTGGGATTGCGCTGCGTCAGCTCGGTCCAGATCCCGGAGCGGAGGTCGCCCAGGAACTCGGCCACGGTGTAGCTGTCGCCGCGCGGGCCGGCGAGGGCCTCGTACTCGGCTAGCCGGTTGAGCCGACTGACTGCGAGCAGCGAGTTGAGCACGCCGGCCTGCGCTCCGCGAATGCGCGAGATTACACCCTCCTGCTCGATACGGCGCAGGATCTCGGGATTCAGGAACATTTCCGGCACGCGGAACGCCACGCGATTCAGGTAGTCGATCGCCTCCTTCTGCCGGGCCTCCGACAGCGGCTGGAAGCGCGGTCCCGTGCCGTAGCGCTCCCAGGTCTCTGCGCCGCCTATGACCGCGGCGACGTGACCGTTGTACCGGCCCCACTGCGAGACGGCGTTGCCGTAGAGCTCGTCGAGCAGGTCGTACGGCTTGCCGGGCTGCTCGGCGACGCGCAGGAGCGATCCGACGACGCGTTCGAGGTTGCGCATGCCGAGCGTGCTCGACTTGACCGCATCTTCGTCACCGACGGCCTCAGTGAGCGCGAACGGATCGGAGGTCGCATCCGAGGTGGTCCACCGAAACCACGGGATGGTGTCCTGCATGCGCGACCAGCTGTCGAGCGTGCGCCATTCATCGTCGGGCGTGGCTGCACCAGGGATCGGCTTGTTCTGCCACATGATGGCAAACTTGTCGTAGGGCCCGATGTCCGGTACGAGCAGCTCGGGAGGGATGTTGTCCTCGGGCTGCGCGACGTAGTTGAAGCGGGAGTAATCCATCAGTGTTGCGACGTGTCCGCCCATGCGGCGCAGGAACGACGCGCTGCGGATGGAGTCGGCCGGATACATCGCGCTCGCCTTCATGTTGTGCGGGAAGCCGATGGCGTGACCGACCTCGTGTGCAACGACGTAGCGGACGAGCCGCCCCATCAGCGAGTCCGGCAGCGGCAGCGTCTGTGCGCGCGGATCGAGCGGGGAGACCTGCGTGAAGTACCAGTTGCGCAGCAGGTTCTGCACGTTGTGGTACATGTTCACTTCCGCCTTGATGATCTCGCCCGTGCGCGGATCCACGAGCTGGCCGCCTGTCGCGTTGGCAACATCGGACGGGCGCCAGTAGATGACGGAGTGACGCGCATCGAGCAGCGAGAAGTCGGGATCCTCCGAGGGCGAAGGCGCAAGCCGTCCCTCGATCGCGTTGCTGAAGCCGGCCTCCCGGTACGCGGGCTCCCAGTCGTCAACGCCCTGAATGACATACGGCACGAGCCACTCGGGCGTGGCGTTGTCAATGTAGAAGACAATCGGCTCGATCGGATCGGAGATTGCGGCCGACGGATTCTCCTTCTCGAGGCGGTAGCGGCGGATGTAGCGGCGCTCCGTCGCCTCGTGCTCCGGGCGTGAGTAGTCAATGTGCGCAATGGAGCCGAGACCTACACGGCGATCGTGCAGACGCGGCCGCATCGGGTCTTCCGGCAGCTTCAGGAAGCTCCAGCTCGTCCGTTCCGTCACCGTGCTCGGGCGCGATCCCGGCGGCGATCCCTGCGGCGGCGGCTGATTGCCCGTCTGCGTCGCCTCCACGTTCACGTTCTCCGGGAACACGGAGAAGGTCTCCAGATACGTGCGGTCCGTCTGGAGCCCGGGTACGCTGGCGAACTCGTTGATGTTGGTCGTGAACAGCTTCGTCACGTCGATCACAGCAGCACTGTCAGGGCCCCATGTCTCAACGTTGAACGTGGCGATGATCGGTCCGTAATTCAGCGCCTCCACCGCCTGCGCGATCGAGCGGGCCGTGTCGGCCACGATGCCGTACGACTTCTGACGCAGCAGCACACGGTCACCCTCCCGGTCGAACTCCACAACCCGCGATGGACCGCCCCCGAAGAAACCGCTGGCGTTGCCGCCCGCGACCGTTCGCTGCACGACCAGGATGTCCCGGTCCAGCTCGGAGGGCGGGATCTCGAAGAAGAGCTTGTCGGCCACTCGATGCACCTTGAACAGGCCTTCCTTCGTTTCCGCTGCTGGTGTGATCACGCGTGCATAGGGCCGCGGTGCCGCCGCGCCGCGTGCACCGCCCGGTGCGGCACTGTCCTGGCCGGCCGCGCCCCGCGGCGCGGGGGACGCCACAGCCGACTGACGCGCGCACCCGGCCGTACCGACGGCGAGGGCGATCGCGATCACAGGCAGGGCTCTGCTGCCTCGCTTCATTGGATACTCCGTGTTGTGAGATTCCCGGCAGACGATGGGACCAACTGTATGCAACATGGGTGGGTCGGACGCCATTTGTAAAGCGGCACACCGCGAAACCGCACCGCCCCATCTGCCGGCCGTCCCGCCGGCGCGGCCGCCGGCCCCGGTTTGGGAACGGCGCGATCAGGCGTTAGTATAGGGAATCATCCCACGCAGCGAAGCGTTCACTGCCCGCCGAGACTTTTGACCGGAGTCACCGTGCGGCCGCACCTGTTTTTGTCCCTGCCTGCCGTGGTTCTGGCGGGCGGAATCGTCCTGATCGCCGGCTCTGCCGCAGCAGAGCGGGGCGCAGGGAGTGCGGCAGCGCGTCCGGAGCTGGTGGCGGCGGGGCCGGTGCAGCCGCACGCGTTCACGTTCACACGCGGCATCTACTCGAGCACGCGCCGATCGAACCGGCGGGGCGGGTGGGGCCGCGATTCGTGGTCGGTCGACTATCCGAAGGCCGACCTGCAGTTTCTCACGGTGCTGCGCCGTTTAACAAATCTGGACGCATACAACTCCGAACATGCAGTGGCCCTCGACGACCCGGAGCTGCGGCGGCATCCGTTCGTCTACATGCTGGAGGTGGGCGCGATGTCGCTCTCGCCGGAGGAGGCGGCGGGTCTGCGCGGCTACCTGCTGGCGGGCGGCTTCGCGTTCATCGATGACTTCTGGGGCACGTGGCAGTGGCAGAACTTCGAGCAGCAGATGCGGCTCGTGCTGCCGGAACACGAGATCGTAGACCTGCCGCTCGATCATCCGATCTTCAGCAGCCTCTACCACATCCGTGACATCGTCCAGGTACCGGCGGTCGACAACTGGCGGTGGAACCGCCGGACGTACGAGCAGGACGGCCGTGTGCCGCACGTGCGCGGGATCTTCGACGATGCCGGGCGCCTGATGGTGATGATCAACTGGAACACGGACATTGGGGATGCCTGGGAGTGGGCGGAGCAGCCGGATTATCCGCTCGAGTTTTCCACGTTCGCGTACCAGATCGGCGCAAACGCGATTGTCCACGCCATGACTCACTAGAGCGACGCAGTGGAATCCATCTTCACGTTCCTGTTCAAGTATCGTCCGCTCCTCTACGAGGAGGGGCAGGTGGTATTCCAGCCGCCGCTGCCGGCCGTCGTGCTCCTGGTCCTGGCGCTGGGCGCGATCGCGCTCGTCGCGTGGACCTACCGCCGCCCGATGGCGAAGGCGCGCAGGAGCGATCGCATTGCGCTGGCGGCGCTGCGCTCGACTGCATTCCTCGTCCTCTTCTTCTGCCTGCTGCGACCGGTCCTGGTGCTGTCGAGTGTGGTACCGCAGCAGAACTATCTCGGCATCCTGATCGACGACTCGCGCAGCATGCGCATTGCCGATGACGGCGGAGCGCCGCGCAGCCAGTTCGTTGAGGAGACGTTCGCCGAGCCGGACGCAGCCCTGCTCGAGGCGCTCGAGGCGCGGTTCCAGCTCCGCTTCTTCCGCTTCTCGGAGCAGGCGGACCGGATGGAGAGCGCTGCCGGGCTGACATACGACGGCGGTCGCACGGCGATCGCGCCGGCGCTCGACCGCGTGCGCGAGGAACTGGGTGCGCTGCCGCTCTCCGGCGTCGTGCTGGTCACGGATGGCGCGGACGTCGGGGCGGACGTGCAGGACGTGTCGGCGTCCGCGCTCGGCGAGTCGCTGCTGGCGCTGCGCGCGGCGGGCGTGCCGGTCTTTCCGGTCGGCGTCGGCCGCGAGTCGTTCGACAACGACATCGAGCTGAGCCGTGTGTCCGCGCCGCGCGAGGCGTTGAAGGGGACGTCGCTGGTTGTGGACCTGATCATCTCGCAGACGGGATACAGCGGACAGAAGGTGACCGTGCTCGTCGAGGACGGCGGCCGCATAGTGGGCTCGGAGGAAGTGTCGCTGCCGCGCGCTGGCGAGCCGACGCCGGTGCGCGTGCAGTTCACGGCATCCGAGCCGGGCGCGCGTCGGTTCCGCTTCCGCGTGCCCGCGAAGGACGATGAGCGGGTCCTCGAGAACAACGAGCAGGAAGCGCTGATCGACGTGCGCGACGGCCGCGAGAAGATTCTCTACTTCGAGGGGGAGCCGCGCTGGGAAGTCAAGTTCATGCGCCGCGCCGTCGCCCCGGACAGCAACCTCCAGGTCGTGACCCTGCAGCGCACCGCGGACAGCAAGTTCATGCGGCTGGATGTGGACAGCGCGGGCGAGCTCTTCACCGGGTTTCCGACGACACGCGAGGAGCTGTTCTCCTATCGCGCGCTGATCCTCGGCAGTATCGAGGCGAGCCACTTCACGCACGAGCAGCTGCGCATGATTGCCGAGTTCGTGTCGGAACGCGGCGGTAGCCTGCTCATGCTCGGCGGCCGTCATGCATTCGCGGAGGGCGGCTATGCCGGCACGCCGGTCGCCGAGACTCTGCCGGTCACGCTCGACCCGCGATTCTCACGCGACACGACGTTCTTCGATACGCTCTCGGTGCGCCT
>DATHUY010000124.1 GCA_035461765.1 Longimicrobiales bacterium | reverse complement strand
AGCGCAACAGAGGCCCCGGGCGGATTCGAACCGCCGAATAAAGGTTTTGCAGACCTTCGCCTTACCACTTGGCTACGGGGCCGGTGTGATCAGCGTCTTCGAGCACGACGATGTAGGGGAAAGAGCGGGAAACCGGGTTCGAACCGGCGACCTTCACGTTGGCAACGTGACGCTCTACCAACTGAGCTATTCCCGCGTGCACGACACCAAAAAATTAGCCCCGGCGCCGCCGATCGTCAAGGCGCGGCCGGCTCACAACACACATGACGCCCGCCCCGCCGAATGAGGTTCCCCGCATTGCACGCGACGCGCAACTCGTGCCTCACCGGCGTCTCTTTCTGCGGGTGGCGACGGCCTGCTTCGGCTCGGCGGAGCCCACAAGCGCCCACGCCAGGAAACCCGCGAGCGCTGCGTGGTGTGGCTCGCCGGCGACGCCCGACTCGACGTCGTACTCCGCCGCTGCCACACCCGCAGGGAATTGCAGACGCTGGAGCCTATCGAGCGCGCCGGGCGCGGAATGTGTGAGCAGGTCGGCACACAGGGCGGCAGTTCTCGCCTGCCCGGACCCGTTGCGCGCCAGGAGACCGGAAACCCGACCCGTCCGCCACAGCGGATAGCGCGGCGAGCGCAGGAACTCAATGGTCGCGCGCCACACCGGATCGTCCGCCCCGCAGAATCCGAAGAAAGGCAGCATGGCGAGGCTGAAGGAGGGGTCATCGTACACGGCCGCCTCGCCTGTGAGACTGGCGGAAGACGCCAGGATGGGATGACCGTCCACCTCGCTCACGCAATGATGCCAGATCGCCGCGGCGACCTCTGCCGCGGCGCCCTGGAACCGCAGCGGAACTTCGCCGGCATCGCCGCTGGCCCCCGCCTTTCCGCTGGCGCCGGCGTCCAGGCGTGGCAGGCGGTCGCAGAAAGCCCAGAGCAGTGCATTGGCCATTGTGGCAAACGGGTAGTCCGCTGCATCGCCTGACGGCAGCAGCTCGGTGGCGGCCAGGACGTGTTGCGGGTGGAGACGCATGTAAGCTCCGGCATCCGTTTCGGCCACGATCTGACGGGTGAGCGGATCATCCAGCACACTCGCGTCACTCGTCGCCGTCGCGAAATGATCGACCGCCCACGCGTAAAGCAGGAACTGGTCGAGGACGAAGCCGGCGTCCCAGGACCCTCCGTCGATGTAGCGGAGATGCTCGCCGGACCGTTCGGAAGCCAGCTCGAAAACGCGGAACAGGGCTTCGCGTGCGATTCCGGGGTCGGCGATGATGAGGGACGGCAGTGTCCACAGCAGCGCCTCCCGCTCGTTGAACACACCGGGTGCGGGACAGTGCGGCGAGCGCGATCGCAGCAGATAGAGACGGTCGTCGTCAATGGCGCGCCCGACGGCATAGTAGCGGTTGAAGAGGAGATTGCGGTTGAGCGGCTCCGCCCAGCGATGATCCTGCGCCGACCGCAGGGTGTGCGACAGCTCGAGGCGCGCCTGTCGCACCCAGTGATCCGCACCGGACCGGCGCAGCACGGCGACGGCGGCAAGCGCTCCATCGCGCTCGCGGCCCACGCCAAGATTGAAGACCACGCCGGCGCGGCTGTTCGGCTTTACGGTCGTCGCCTGAGTGACACGCGCGCGCAGGGTAGTTCCGTTGCTGGCGGACAGCAGGGACCCGCCGCGAAATGGAGCAAGCTCCCCGGTGCCGTCGGCGGCGAACAGCTCGGGTGGTCGACTCGTGCCGACAGCGAGCGCCGGCCCGCGTCCGCCGTCCGCCTCGAGAACCAGGGCAGCACCGGCGGTGTCGGCGGTGAGCAGGTTATTTCCCGCAAGGGGCCGCGGGGTTGCGATCCATAAACGCGTCCAGGCCCACTCGACCTGGAGCTCCACACGCAGCTCGCGTGCAGTGCGGCCGCGGTTGTCAGCCTCGAAACGGACAATGAATCCGCGTGCAGGAGGGTAGCCGCCCGGTGCACAGATCGTCCCGGTAAGCGTAGAGCCATCCGGAAGGTCCGCGGTAAAAACGGGAATCCAGCGGTCGAGTCGGCGCCAGCGGAGCGCGGTTGTGGAGACCTCGACTCCGTCGAAGAGAATACGCGGCCGCAGCAGAGCACTCGCGCCGCCGCTCCACTCGACGAACCCGGCCGACGCGCCATGCAGCACATTGATGGCATCCATCGACCCGTCGCTCGCGATCGACGGGATGCTCACGTAGTCGTTCCCTGTCAGCTCGCCGTCGGCGGTCATTCGGCTCCGGTTGCAGTGCGTGGCGGCCAAGTATCGCGCACGTGCCGGAAGGCGTCAAACGGCGTCACTATTCTTGACCCGCTACGCACGCGCGAATATACTGGACGCGACCTCCCCAGGGGCGTCAGGCCGGCCGGCCTGCCGACTCATCTAACCAGAGGGCGAGTGCTCCATTTTTCGCATACCTGGACCCGGGCAGTGAGGCATGCCGCATCACGGCTGATCCGCGGGTCGATTCAGAGCGTCCTACACGATTTCCACCACTCAGCATGAGGTCCCGTATGGCTTCGAAGCTCCAGACGTGCTTCCACGCCCTGCTCGCTATGAGTCTGTTCGTGGCGGCGCCGGCATGGGCGCAAAACGGAACAATTACAGGCGTCATCACCGAGGGGGAGACGGGCCGACCCCTCACCAGCGCCCGAGTGGATGCACAGACGGGTGGCCGGAGCCTGGCATCAACGCTGACGAACGCCGAGGGTCGCTACAGCCTGAGCGTCCCCGCCGGCAGCTATACCTTGTCAGTAGAGACCGTCGGCTTCGAAGCGACACGATCGCCGGTCGTGACTGTTACCGCTGGCGGTTCGAGTGTCATGGATGTGTCGCTTCGTACATCCGCATTCGTGCTCAATCCGGTGGTTGTGTCGGCGTCGCGCGGCAGACAGGAGAAAGCGACTGAAACCGTCAGTCACACGGAAGTGGTGTCGGAGCTGGAAATTGCGCAGCGGCCGGCCGTAACACCCGTTGACCACCTGCGTTCCGTGCCCGCCGTGGACGTCATCACTACCGGTGTCCAGTCCACCAACGTCGCGGTCCGCGGATTCAACAATATCTTCTCGGGATCGCTGCACACATTGACGGACAACCGCATCGCGGGCGTCCCATCCCTGCGCGTCAACCTGATGCACTTCGTTCCGCAGACGAACGATGACATCGCACGCATGGAGGTGGTGCTTGGTCCGGGCTCTGCGCTGTACGGTCCGAACACGGCGAACGGAGTGCTCCACATCATCACGAAGTCGCCGCTCGATGATCAGGGCACAACCGTCTCGATTGCGGGCGGTGAACGCAGCATGCTGCACGGCACCCTGCGGACCTCGCAGAAGCTTTCGGATCGGTTCGGCATCAAGGTTTCCGGACAATACCTCAGAGCGGAAGAGTGGGAATATTTCGACGACGTGGAGCTCGCGACGCGTGAGCTCGCCACGAGCACGGACCCGGCCGACCAGGCCCAGTTCCGTGCCGGCTTGCCACTCGATGTGGACAACACGCCGCTTACAGAAGCGGAGATCCAGGCGCGAATTGCGCGCATCGGCAACCGCGATTTCGACATCACGCGCTGGTCGGGCGACCTCCGTGCCGACTGGCAGGTGACCAACGAGGTCACCGCGATCTTCTCGGCTGGCCTCACGAACTCCGGGACTGGCGTGGAGCTCACCGGCATTGGCGCGGGACAGGTCAAGGACTGGAAGTATGGATATTACCAGGGGCGGGTCAACTGGCGCAGGCTCTTCGCCCAGGCATATCTGAACACGAGTGATGCCGGCGACACCTTCCTCCTGCGTTCGGGCGCACCGATCATTGACAAGTCGAAGGTGTTCGTGTCGCAGTTGCAGCACGGCTTCGACCTCGGCGGCCGCCAGGATTTCACCTACGGGCTGGACTTCATCTCCACGATGCCGGAAACAGAGCGCACGATCAACGGTGCGCGGGAAGATGAGGACAACTACACTGAGTTCGGTGCCTACCTGCAGTCACGCACGGATCTGACGTCGCAGCTGAGCATTGTGCTCGCCGGCCGCGCGGACCAGCACAGTGAACTCGACAAGTGGGTATTCTCGCCGCGTGCGGCGCTGATCTTCAGCCCGTTCGAGAATCAGAGCTTCCGCGCTTCCTACAACCGGGCCTTCTCGACACCGTCCTCGCTCAACCTGTTCCTGGATATCGATGGCGGGCCAGCACCATCCGCGCTCGGTCAACTCGGATTCCGGTTGCGAGCGCAGGGTCCCGGAGCGGAGGGGATTTCGTTCCGCGACACGTCAGGCGACCTCTACGGAATCCGTTCCCCGTTCGCACCGGCCGTCGGAATGACCTCGACCGACCTGCTCGATCCCACGCCGGTCACGCTTTACGATCTGCAGCGGGAGGGCTTCTTCGGCGCTGCGGCCGCGCAGGGCCAGCCGATTCCGGCGGCGCTCCAGACGTACCTGCGTACACTGCGCAATGACCCGGCACTCAACGCGATCGGCACGTCCATCTTTGACCCTGTGCTCAACACCCGTACGGCGCTCTCGGCCACGGCACTGCAGCCGATCCCGGGCATCGAGGAGTCGCGCAATGAGACATATGAGCTCGGTTACCAGGGCGTCATTGCGAACAGGCTCGTGCTGGCAGCAGACGCATGGCTCGAAAAGAGGGAAAACTTCGTCTCGCCGCTGATCCTGCAGTCGCCGCTGGCGCTGCTGACGCCGGAGCAGTTCGTGCCGTTCATCGTTCAGCGTGTGACGCCTGTCTTCATCGCGCAAGGCATGACACCCACGGACGCGCAGGCACAGGCGACTGCGCTGGGCACGCAGATGGCGTCCGTTCCGGGCGGCGTATTCTCGTCCCCCGACATTAATGCTGCAGGAGCCGACGTTCTGGTGACGTACCGTAATTTCGGTGAGGTGGACATCCACGGCTTCGATGTAAGTGCGTCCTACCTGGTGACTGACAAACTGCAGGTAGGAGCCACAGCGTCGCTTATCAGCGACTACTACTTCAATCTGCCGCTCGAGGGCGGTGCCGATCAGCCGGTAGCATTGAATGCGCCGAAGGAGAAAGGAACAGCGAACATCACCTATCGCGACACGGACCGCGGCTTCAACGGTGAGCTGCGCGCTCGATTCAACGGTGAGTTCCCGGCGAATTCCGCCGGATATATCGGTCTGCAGTGCATCGACGCGGCCGCGGCAGGTCCATGCGTAAAATCCTACACGCTCCTCGACCTGAATGTGGGCTACGAATTGAGGCAGATGCCAGGTGCGTCCATCCAGCTCAACATTTCGAATCTTCTCGACGAGGAGTATCAGAGCTTCATAGGTGTTGCTACGGTCGGACGTCTGGCTCTTCTCCGTCTCCGTTACGAGTTCTGATCGCAGAGATGCAAATATAGAGAGGGGCGAGGCGACCCAGTCGCCTCGCCCTTCTCTACCACAGGGTGGGGCTGCTGCTCGGCCCGCGAGCCGTAACAGGGCAGCAACACCCGTATGTCGTTACGTCGTAGCAAGCATCTCTTTCGCGTGCTCGATGCTGACTTCGCTCTCCGGGTCGCCGCCGAGCAGGCGCGCCAGCTCGCGCACGCGCTCGGCGCCCTCGAGCGGCCGCACGTCCGTGGCGGTGATACCGTTCCGGTCCGACTTCAGTACGAGCATGTGAGTGCGCGCACGTGATGCGATCTGGGGCAGGTGCGTGATCACGAACACCTGATGACTCTCGGCAACTCGCTTCAGCTTATCGCCTACCTGATTCGCCACGCGACCGCCGATCCCGGCATCGATCTCGTCGAACACCATGGTGGGAATGCCATCGAGCCGCGCCAGCTCGGTCTTGAGTGCCAGCATGATACGTGACATCTCACCACCCGAGGCCACGCGCGCGAGCGGCCTCGGCTCGAAGCCGGCATTGACTGCGATGTGGAACTCGACATCCTCGGCGCCGTGAGCGCCGGGCTGCGGCAGCGGAGTGAGCTCGATGCGAAACTGCGCGCCAGCCATGCCGAGGTCGGGTAGCACAGCGGCGATCGCGGACGCCAGGCGCTTCGCCCCCTTCGTGCGCGCGACAGTGAGGCGCGCACAAGCCGCGTCGAGCGCACGCACGGCGTCCGCGATCTCCCGCTCGATCGCGTCCCGGTCAAGCGCCGAGCTCTCCAGTGCGTCCAGCTCCGCACGTGCGGCAGTGGCCGTGCGGATCACGTCATCGAGCTCCGGCCCGTGTTTCCGCTTCAGTCTGAACAGCAGATCCTGCCGCCGACGCAGATCATCGAGACGCGCGGGATCGTGTTCAATGGAGGAAGCGTACTCCCCCATCTCGCGGCCCATCTCCTCCAGTCCGAACAGCGCACCCTCCACCGTCTCGCGCCATTGCTGAAGTGTCGGATCGATTCGCGTCAGATGGTCGAGCGTGCGGCGCACCTCCGCCAGTCGCACCGACACCGCACGCTCGCCGGCATACAGCTCGACATGCAGCGATTCCGCCAGACTGGCGAGCTCGCCCGCATGCGACAGCCGGTTCGCTTCCGTCTCCAGCTCGTCCTCTTCCCCCGCGCGGATCTTCGCGCGATCGATCTCCTCCAGCTGGAACCGCAGGAAGTCGGCGCGCTGCTCGGCGGTGCGAACGCGCGAATCGAGATCGTCGAGGCGGGCGCGCGCATCACGGAGGCGGTCATGCTCCGCGCGAACGGTGCGCGCGAGGTCGAGCGCGTCGGTATACGCATCCAGCAGTGCGCGCTGCTGAGCGGGATGCAGCAGAGACTGATGCTCGTGCTGCCCATGCAGGTCCACGAGCCATGCGCCGAGCTGGCCGAGCAGTGCCACGGTCGATGCGGCACCGTTGACCCAGACACGGCCGCGACCCGCAGCGCCGATCTCGCGGCGAATGATGAGCAGACCGTCCTCCGGCTCGATGCCGTGCTCACTCACGAGACGCTGCACCGGCTCGAGGCGACTGATGTCGAAGACCGCCTCAACGATGGCCCGCTCCGCACCGGTACGCACGACATCCGCCGAAGCACGCTCGCCGAGGATCAGCGACAGGGCACCGACAATGATGGACTTGCCTGCGCCGGTCTCGCCGGTGAGCGCGTTCAGTCCCGGCCCCAGCCTGATGGCGAGGCGGTCGATCACGGCGAAATCCTGGATGCGCAGCTCAGTGAGCATGCAGCAAAGGTATCAGAAGGAGGAGGGGCGCTTCAATAGGCCGATGCGCCGAGCGCGTTCAGCGCGAGCCCGCGCGGTCGGAATGTTCGAGGCCCCAGTGCAGCTTGCGGCGCAGCGTGGAGAAAAAGTTCTGGCCGGACAGCCGGATGAGAGGCAGGGTCGGCTCGCCCCGGCGCACGGCGAGGTGATCGCCCGGGCGGAGTTCGGCACCGTCCTGTCCGTCCACCGTCAGGATCACTTCATCGACACCGGCGAGCGGTGTCACGGTGAGCTGCAGGTCCATCGGCAGGACGAGCGGCCGTACCACGAGCGTGTGGGGACAGATCGGCGTCGCGAGAATGCAGTCCATGCTTGGATCGACGATGGGTCCACCGGCGGAAAGCGAATAGGCCGTGGAACCGGTCGGTGTGGCGAGAATGATCCCGTCTGCGGTATAGGTGCCGACCTCGTGCTGATCGGGACCGACGTGGACGGCCAGGCGAATGACACGGGCAAAGCCGCCCTTGTGCAGGACGGCGTCGTTGATTGCGATGAAAGTGTCCCCATGCGAGCCGTCTGCGCCTGTGACGCGCGCCTCGATCGTGGACCGGACATCGAGCCAGTAGTCGCCGCGAAACAGCGCGTCGAGGCCGAGGGACAGGTCGGCGAGCGCGATCGAAGTAAGAAACCCCAGATGTCCGAGATTGACGCCGAGAACGGGCGTGTGGGAAGCCGCGACGAGGCGGGCGCCGCGGAGTAGCGTGCCGTCACCGCCGAGCGTGATGAGCAGATCGACATTGTCGCCGTCGAATGTGGGGACGCCGGGCGCCATGTCCTGGAGTCCTTCCTCGACCAGGACCTCGGCGCCGTGCGCATCAGCCGTTCGGCGCAGCTCGTCGAGAGTGGGGCGGATCGCGTCGTGGCGCGGGTGACCGGCCACGCCTATCCGACGAAATCCGCCAGCCTCCATCAGGCAGTCCGGACGGCGGGGACTACACCCGCCGCGGCGAGTGCGCGCGCACGAGCCGCGATGCCGGTCGCGTCCAGTCCTGCCTCCGCGAGCTGTTCGGCTCGCGTTGCGTGCTCGAAAATTCGGTCCGGTACGCCGAGAATGTCGACCAGCAGGTTCTGATGCTGCCGCCGCGCCGATTCGACGACCCGCGACAATGATGCGCCGAAACCGTTGATGACGGTTCCCTCCTCGATCGTGAGGAGCGCGCTGTGGTGTTCGACGACCCAGGCGAGCGTCGCTTCATCCATCGGCTTGATGAACCGGCAGTTCACGACCGTCGCCTTGATGCCTTCCGCCTCGAGCTGCTGCGCCGCTTCCAGTGCCGGCTCCACCATGGTGCCCGTGGCGAGCAGCGCGATACCTTCACCGCGCCGTAACACTTCCCAGGTGCCGTACTCGATAGGCGGAATATCCCTGAGCGCCGGCACGGCTGCGGGGACGTTGTCACGCGGATACCGCACCGAGTACGGTCCGTCCGCGCGTTCAACCGCCAGACGCAGGAGCGCGAGCATCTCCGCACCATCCCTGGGCGCCATCACCGTCATGTTCGGCACGGCGAGCAGATAGGCGATGTCGTAGAGGCCCATGTGCGTCGGCCCGTCGTTGCCGACCATTCCGGCGCGGTCCATGGCGAAGACGACCGGCAGGTTCTGGATCGCGACATCGTGTATGATCGAGTCATAGGCACGCTGCAGGAAAGTCGAATAGATCGCGACGACCGGCACGATCCCTTCCGTCGCGAGCCCGGCCGCGAACGTGACGCCGTGGCCCTCCGCAATGCCGACATCGAAGTAGCGATCCGGGTACGTGTCGCCGAACACTCCCGTGCCGGTACCGCCGGGCATGGCAGCGGTGATCACCGCCATCGCCTTCTGCTGCTCACCGAGCTCGACCAGGCCCTTCCCGAACACGTTCGTGTATGCGGGGAAGCCAGCCTTCTTCTTGGCCATCTCGCCACTGATCTTGTCGAACGGCGTGGCGCCGTGCCACACGACGGGATTCTCCTCGGCGAGAGCGAATCCCTTGCCCTTCTTCGTCACGACGTGCACGAGGCGCGGGCCTTCCCATTCGCGCACATTGCGCAGTGTGCCGAGCAGCGCCGGCAGGTCGTGGCCGTCGACCGGGCCGACATAGCGGAAGCCCAGCTCCTCGAACAGGATCCCCGGCGTCAGCAGCGTCTTGCCCATTTCTTCCATCTTGAGTGCAACCGACTGCATCACATCGCCGATCGCGCCCGTGCGATTCATGATGTGCTTCACTTCATCGCGTACCCGGTTGTAGATGGGGTTCGTGACGACGCGCGTCAGATACTTGTTGATCGCACCGACGTTCGGCGAGATGGACATCTCGTTATCATTCAGGATGACGATGATATCGCGATCGGTGTGGCCGGCGTTGTTCAGCGCCTCGTACGCCATGCCGCACGTCAGGGCGCCGTCGCCGATCACCGCCACCACCTCGAAATCGTCGCCCCTGAGGTCACGGGCGGTAGCCATGCCGAGTGCGGCCGAGATCGATGTCGCGGCGTGACCCGCCCCGAACGCGTCGTACTCCGACTCCCGGCGCGACAGGAAGCCGGAGGGGCCTCCCTTCTGACGTATCTGCGGGAACCCCTCGTTGCGTCCGGTAAGAATCTTGTGCGGGTACCCCTGGTGCCCCACGTCCCAGATCACCTTGTCGCGCGGCGTATCGAAGGTGTAGTGGAGCGCAACGGTCAGCTCGACGACCCCGAGCCCGGGCGCAAAATGTCCACCCACCCTGCTGACGACATCGACCATGCGGTCGCGGATATCCTGCGCGACCTGAGGCAGTTCGGCTTCCGTCAGCTGCCGCAGGTCCGCGGGCGACTGGATCCGATCGAGTAGAGACACGACTCCTCCATGCTTCTGTTGCGCGGAATCTATCATTGGTTCCGGTCCGCGGCGAATCGGGCCAGTCCCTCCAGCACGGGACTTTTCAGGCCCGCGGCCGCGAGCTGCGACAGGGCGGCGTCCACCTCGGCCGCGGCGGCGGCACGGGCGCCTGTGATACCCAGGTTCGCGGCGAACGTCGCCTTGTCCGCTTCGAGGTCCTTCCCCGCCGTCTTGCCGAGCGCTGCGGTATCCATGGTCACGTCGAGGACATCATCCGTGATCTGAAAGGCCATGCCGAGGTGCTCGCCAAACCCGCCAAGGGCATCGATCGCGGTCGGTGAGGCGCCTCCGAGCAGACCTCCGATCCGCAGCGCGGCGCGGAAAAGGGCGCCCGTCTTCAATGCATGAATGCGCCGCAGCTCTGCCGGCCGCACGGCGGCGTGCTCCGACTGCAGGTCGAGCATCTGACCGCCGACCATCCCCGCCGCACCGGCGCCCTGACAGAGCTCGCGAACGGCGGCTGCGGCCCGCTCGGGCCCGGCGCTCATCTCCAGCGCGCTGCGGTGGAGCAGGCGCGCCGCCTGGACGATGAGCGCGAAACCGGCGAGCATGGCCGCGGCCGAGCCAAAGACGCGGTGCGTTGTCGGCTGACCCCGGCGCAGGTCGTCATCATCCATGCACGGCAGGTCGTCGTGCACGAGCGAGTACGTATGGATCAGCTCGAGCGCCCACGCGGCGCGGACGGCGGCCGCGCGCTGACCGGGTGCGGGACCGGCCGCATCCATGGCCGCCAGACACAGCATCGGCCGCAGCCGTTTGCCACCGGCGCCGAGCGCGTAACGCATGGCTGCCGTTACGGCGTCATCAGAGGACATCTCAGAGAGGATCGAGCCCAGCGCTTCGTCGATCTCCGCGCGCAGGGTTGCGTCCGTACGGCGGGACGGCGCAGTGTTCACCCCGCTCACGCGCCCGGGTCGAGCTTCTCGGTGCGAACGCCATCGCTGTCCTCGAGCAGCCGCTCAATGCGCAGCTCGGCGTCCTTCACGAGCGCTTCGGCCGCCCGCAGGTGGGCAACGCCCTCCTCGAACAGTCGCATCGCGTCCTCGAGCTCGATGTCTTCGCGGTCCAGATCCGCCGCAATCCGCTGCAGACGATGGATGCGCGCTCCCAGCGGCATCTCTTCTGCCGGCTGCTCCTCACTGCTCATGACGCTCTTTCTCGATATTCTCCGTACGCGCTCGCACCGTTCCGTCGGCCACACGCAGCCGGAACGGTGTGTCCACATTGAACTCGGCGGTACGGCGCAGGATGCGCCCGTGCTCGTCGAGCGGCACCGCGTAGCCGCGTGCGAGCGACTGGAGTGGGGACAGCGCATCGAGTGTGGCGGCCAGCTGCGTCAGCGTGGCACGTCGCCGTTCGACAATGCGATGAACCCGCCGGTCGATACGCTCGCGGGCCGCGCCCACCTCCTCGTGCCGCTTCTCGACCATGCGATGCATGCGCCTGTCGAGCCGCTCGCGCGCGACGTCGAGCTGCTCACGGCGCCGGACGGCGAAGCGCCGCAGGGTGCGCGCGAGCCGGGCACGCGCGGCGGCGAGCTCATCGCGCAATGCGCTGCCATCCGGCACGGCGTGCTCCGCGGCCGCCGAAGGAGTGGGCGCTCGCAGGTCGGCAATGAGGTCCGCGATCGTCACGTCCACCTCGTGGCCGACCGCACTGATGACGGGGACCGGACACGCGGCGATCGCGCGCGCGACCGCCTCCTCGTTGAACGCCCACAGATCCTCGATGGAGCCACCACCGCGCCCTACGATCAGCACGTCGATCGGTATGCCGCCGCGCTCGAAGAGCTGGATTGCGCGCGCGACGTCCCAGGCGGCACCGTCACCCTGCACCCGCGCGGGGGACAGCACGACACGTGTCCATGGCGCGCGGCGCTCGATAACGTGCAGAATGTCGTGGAGTGCGGCGCCGACCGGCGATGTCACGATGCCGACGGTGCGCGGATGCAGGGGCAGCGCGCGCTTGCGCGCCGGATCGAGCAGCCCTTCCTTTTCCAGCTTCGCCCGGAGCTTCTCGAACGCGAGCTTCCACAGGCCGCCGTCGCCAGTGGCTTCCACGCGCCGCGCGACCAGCTGATAGTCGCCGCGACGATCGTAGAGAGTGACGGAGCCGAACACACGGACGCGCATGCCTTCCTCCGGCTCCGCCGGCAGACGCTGTGCATCGGAGCGGAACAGCACGGCATTGATCTGGGCGTCCGCGTCCCGCAGGCAGAAGTAGCGATGGCCGGAGGAGTGGCGCTTCCAGCCGGAGATCTCGCCTTCCACCCACAGGGGCGGCACGCGCGACTCCAGCATCTCGCGCACGCGCGCATTGAGCGCCGCCACACCGAGCGTGATGGGCTCCTCGCGCGGGCGCCGGGGCGGGCGCTGCGCATCGAAGTCGAACGACTCCTGCACGCTCAGCCGTCTACGAACGCGCCGCGTTCTGCGTCGGCCGCCTGCTGTTGACGCGCGGCGTCGACCGTGTTGCGCAGCAGCATCGTGATCGTCATCGGACCGACACCGCCAGGCACCGGAGTGATGGCTTCGGCCACCTCCGCGACCTCATCGAACGCAACGTCGCCGACGAGGCGATACCCTTTGGGAGCGGTTGCATCATCGACGCGGTTCACACCGACATCGATCACGACGGCACCCGGCCTGACCATGTCCCTCGTGATGAGGTTGGCGCGGCCGACCGCTGCGATGAGGATGTCGGCCTGGCGCGTAATCGTGCCGAGATCCTGCGTGCGGCTGTGCGCGATCGTGACCGTCGCGTTGCCGCCGCGTCCCGTGCGCAGCAGCAGGAGCGAGACGGGCTTGCCCACGATGTTGGAGCGGCCGACCACGACGACATGGCGGCCGGACGGATCATAGCCGGAGCGCAGCAGCATCTCGATGATCCCGGCCGGCGTGCACGGCGCGAGGACCGTCTCATCACCGACGGCCAGACGGCCGGCGTTCATGGGATGGAAGCCATCGACATCCTTGGCGGGATCGATGGCGAGCAGGACGCGCGCGGAGTCGATGTGCTTCGGCAGCGGCAGCTGCACGAGGATGCCGTGCACCGCCGGATCGGCGTTCAGACCCGCGACCACGCCCAGCAGCTCGTCCTCGGGCGTATCCGTCGGCAGCGTGATCTGGCGTGAGACGAATCCCGCCTTGTCAGCCGCCTTGCCCTTCATCCGGACATAGACCTCGCTGGCCGGATCCGCCCCGACGAGCACGACTGCGAGGCCGGGGGCCATGCCGGTGTCATCGCGGAACGCCGCGGCGTCCGCCGCGATCTCCGCACGCATAGTCTCGCTCAGCTCCTGCCCGCTGATGATCTTCGCCATGTTCGCCTCCTGCGCCCGTCCGTGGCCGGACGTCTGATTTATGTTGTGCGTCGCTCAGCGCGCGAAATCGACCGCGCGCGTCTCGCGGATCACGATCACCTTGATCTGTCCCGGATACTGCAACTCGTCCTCGAGGCGCCGGGCGATCTGCTCGCTCAGCTCGGACATGCTGCTGTCCGTGATGTCCTCGGGGTTGACCATCACGCGCACCTCGCGTCCTGCCTGGATCGCGAAGCAGCGCTCCACGCCGGTGAAGCTCGTGGCGATCTCCTCGAGTTTCTCCAGCCGCTTCACGTAGGTCTCGAACATCTCGCGGCGTGCTCCAGGGCGCGCGCCGCTCACGGCATCGCCGGCGGTCACGAGGAACGTCTCGGGATAGCGGTGCGGCTCCTCATCGTGGTGCGCCCTGATGGCGTTGAGCACCTGGTCCGGCTCGTTGTATTTCTTGCACAGATTCCAGCCGAGCTCGACGTGCGTTCCCTCGTGCTCGTGCGTGAGGCCCTTGCCCACGTCGTGGAGCAACGCCATGCGCTTCGTCATGGTCGCGTCCAGCTTCATCTCGGCGGCCATGTTACCCGCGACGAGCGCGACCTCCTTCGCGTGCAGCAGCTGGTTCTGACCGTACGACGTCCGATATCGCAGTCGGCCGAGGACCTTCATGACTTCCGGGTGGATGCCATGGACGCCGAGCTCATAGCAGACTTCCTCGGCCGCCTGGAGCATCGAGTCCTCCACCTCCTTGCGTGCCTTCGCGACCACTTCCTCGATGCGGCCCGGGTGGATGCGCCCGTCCACTACCAGCTTTTCCAGCGCGATGCGCGCCGCTTCCCGGCGCACGGGATCGAAGCCGGAGAGGATGACCGCTTCCGGCGTGTCATCGATGATGACGTCGATGCCGGTCGCCTGCTCGAACGCTCGGATATTTCGACCTTCGCGCCCGATGATGCGGCCCTTCATCTCGTCGGAAGGCAGGCTGACCACGGAGACCGTGCTCTCCGCGGTATGATCTGCGGCGATGCGCTGGATGGCGAGGGCCAGTATGTTCGTGGCTTCGCGCTCCGCTTCACGGCGAGCCGTCTCGCGGATCTCGCGGATGGTGTTGGCTGCCTGCGCGCGCGCGTGCTCCTCCATCTGCTGGACGAGCATGCGTTTCGCCTCCTCGCGCGACATCCCGCCGAGCGCTTCTATGCGCGCCTGCGCCTCCTGCTCGAGCCGGACTGCTTCGGCGCGCTGACGCTCGAGGTCCGCGATGCGCGCGTCCAGGTCGCGCTGCCGCTCCTCCAGCTGGCGATCCTTCTCCACGAGCAGGTCGTACTTGCGGTCAAGTGAGTTGCGTCGCTCCTCGATGCGCCCCTCTGCCCGGTCCAGCTCCTCACGACGTCGCGTCTCCTCGCGTTCCCAGTCCTGCTTGGCGCGATACGCCTCCTCGCGGCCGGCCAGCTCAGCGCCATGGCGGATCCGCTCGACGTCCGCATTGGCAGCCTCGAGCACGCGCGCTGCCTGAGATTCCGCGTCCAGTTTGCGGCGTTGTGCACGCGTCTGCAGGATCCAGTATCCCAGCAGTGCACCGAGCAGAACGGAGCCGATCGCGACGGCGCCGATCAGCAATGGAGTCTCCATGATCTCTCCAGAAGGGCGCCGGGAGCGCCCGGGGTAGGCAAATTGTGCTGATGACGGCAGTTATGCGGCAGCGCAAGCCGCCGCGGCGGGCAAAGTAGCCGCCGTCAGGAATCGCCCGCAAGGCCGGACGGCTCGAGGCGGTCTTCGATGGCGGACGCAAGTGCGCCGGCCCGCGTGCTGACCTCCGTGCGCAGCGCATCCAGCTGCGCGCGTGTCTGAAACAACTCGTCGGCGAGCGCCAGCGCAGCCAGTATGGCGCCTTTGTGCGCCTGCAGCAGCGAGCCCTGGCGCATGATCTCCGAAAGGGTGCGGTCGACGTAGGCCGCGCAGTCCTTCGTGTACTCGGGACTCGCCAGCGCCCGGATGTTGTACTCCTCGCCGGCGATCTCGACGGTGACGACGTTGCGCTCGGGAGCCTTCTTCAACGTTCCTCCGCAGTGAACTGAAGGCGGGCCATCATGCGGTCGACGGCAGCCTGCGCGCGGCTCAGCCTGTCCACCAGCGACGCGTTCCGCTTCTCGAGGAGGCGCACCTCTTCAGCCAGGGCGGTCGGGTCCAGCCGCCCGGCCGAGAGGTCCTGAATGGCGCTCTCGAGTTCGCGCGCGCGCGCCTCGGCCGCCTGAGCCCGCTTCTCCCATGTCTGATGCGACTCGATCAGTCGCCGTATCGTGAGCTCCAGATGATCCAGCTCCGGCGGCGTCGTCTGCGTCTTACGCACGCTGCTCCACTCCCAGCTCTTCTTTCAGTCGAACGAGCACCTTCCGAATCACGCCATCGACCTCGGTATCCGTGAGCGTACGGTCTGCCGCCCGGAAGCGGAGACGCCAGGCAATGCTGCGCATGCCCCCCGGCACGCCGCTGCCGCTGTACACATCGAACGCATCCACCGCTTCGAGCAGAGCCCCGCCTGCCGAGCGAATGGCCGCCCGAACCTGTGCGGCGGGCTGCTGCGCACCGACAAGCAGGGCGAGGTCGCGTTCGATGGCGGGATGCTGCGGCAGCTCCACGAACGTGACCGGGGCGCGCTCTCCGCCGTCCTGCGGCAGTTCTACTTCCAGCGCCCATACGGCGTCCGCCCAGGCCGGCGCATCAATGGCCGAGTCGCGGATGCGCCCCGCGAACCCGTGCGCGATGCCGGCGTCGGCCTCATCATGCCGCGCGGCGAGCCGGAACGAAAGCCCCGGCTCGATATCGGGCCCCTCGCCACCCGGCTCGAGCGTGAGACCGAGCGTCCCCGCGATGTCACCGGCGAGGGCCTTGAGGTCCCAGATGTCCAGGGCGTCAGGTTCCTCGGACCAGTGTGGCGGAGTGCGCTGCCCCGTGCAGAGGACAGCAAGCCGCGTCGTTTCTTCCGGCAAACCGCCATCATCGGCGGGCGAGAACGTGGTCCCGATCTCGAACAGGCGGATGCTGCGCGCACCGCGCGCGAAGTTGCTCTCCACGCGCCGCAGCAGGCCCGGCACGAGCGATCGCCGCAGGCGGCTCTCCGTGGCGGCGAGCGGAAGCAGCAGCTCGACGTCCCCCGCGGATTCCGGTGCGAAGGCGGCGGTGTGAGCTTCCAGCAGTCCGCGAGCGACGAGCATCTGGCGCAGGCGGTCCTCGAGCAGGAAGAGAGGGTGCGTCGGCACCGTGCTCGGGCGGAAAGGCCGGAGCTGGTCGGGGAATTCGTCGTAACCGTGGCGCCGGGCGATTTCCTCGATGAGGTCCTCTTCCCGCGCGATATCGAACCTGCGATGTCCCGGCGCACGCACGCTGAGCGTACCGGCCTCCACCGCCTGCACGTCGAAACCGAGAGGCTCCAGACAGGATGTGACGGCTCCGGTATCGAGAGGCACGCCGAGCAGCTGGGCGACACGCGCGAGGCGCAGGCGAACCGTCGGCGGCTCGGGGATCGCGGCCCCCGCAAATGCGACGTCCGCTTCCACGGAACCGCCCGCCACCGCGCGAATCAGGCTCACGGCCCTGGCCGCCGCGCGGGCAATGCCAGCGGGATCGACACCCCGCTCGAAGCGATAGCTGGCGTCCGTGCCGAGGCCGAGCGCACGCCGTGTGGCACGCACCGAAGCGGGATCGAAAACGGCGATCTCCAGCAGGATATTTTCCGTGTCCTCCTGCACTTCGGTGTCGGCGCCGCCCATGACGCCGGCGACAGCGACGGGCCGGCTGCCATCCGCTATGACGAGCATGTCAGGCGTCAGCGGACGGTCCACGTCGTCGAGCGTGCGGATGCGCTCGCCCGGTCGGGCGCGTCGCACGACCACGCGCGAGCCGAGCCGGTCGAGATCGAACGCATGCATCGGATGCCCGAGCTCGTGCAGCACGTAGTTCGTCGCATCGACGATGTTGCTGATGGGACGCAGGCCGATCGCGCGCAGCCGGCCGGCGAGCCACTCCGGGCTGGGGCCCACGCGAACGCCGCGAATGATGACCGCCATATAGTGCGGACAGAGATCCGGGTCCTCAACGCGCACGGTGGCGTCGGCGGTGGTGACGTCATATCCGTCCCCGGCCGTGGCCGGAACGTTCAGCTGTTCGGGGCCGTCGCTGCCGGGTACCGGCTGCATCTCCAGCCGGAGGCCTTCCGCCGCCGCGATCTCGCGCGCCACGCCGATGTGGGACAGGAGGTCCGGGCGGTTCGGTGTGACGTCGACGACGAGGCGGGTGTCATCGAGGCCCGTGCTTTCGATGAAGGATCTGCCCTGCTCGAATTCGCCGTGCAGCTCGAGGATCCCGTCGTGGTCGCGGCCGAGCCCCAGCTCGCGCGCGCTGCACAGCATGCCCTGGCTCTCGGAGCCGCGGATCTTGGCCTTGCGGATCGTGATCCCGCCCGGCAGCGACGCGCCGACCGGCGCGAATGGATAGAACGCGCCCGCCGTCACGTTGGGCGCGCCGCACACGACCTGTAGCGGCTCACCCGTGCCCGCATCGACACTGCACAGCCGCAGCCGGTCGGCGTTCGGATGCTGCTCGGCGCTGATCACGCGGCCGATCACGATGTCGCGCAGCGGTCCGCCGATGTCGACGAGCTCGTCCACGGGGGCACCGAGCATCGCGAGGCGGTCGGCCACCTGCTCCGGCGTGGCGCTCAGACCGGTAATCAGGTCCCTGAGCCAGCGGTAGCTGATGTTCATGCGGCACCCGTGAACTGCTCGAGAAAACGCACGTCCGTGTCGTAGAGCAGCCGGATGTCGGGGATGCCGTAGCGCAGCATCGCTATACGGGCGGGCCCCATGCCGAACGCGAAGCCTGTGTAGCGCTCGGGATCGTAACCGACGTGCTCGAACACCGCGGGATGGACCATGCCGGCACCCATGATCTCTATCCAGCCGGTGCCTTTGCACGCGCTGCAGCCGTCGCCGCCACAGATCAGGCAGCTGACATCGACCTCGGCACTCGGCTCGGTGAACGGGAAGTACGAGGGCCGGAAGCGCACGCGGGCGCGCTCGCCGAATAGCCGGCGGGCGAACTCGGCCAGGGTGGCCTTGAGATCGACGAACGTGATGCCCTCATCCACCGCCAGCCCTTCGAGCTGATCGAATGCCGGTGCATGCGATGCGTCGAACGGATCGCGACGGTAGCACATGCCGGGTGCGACGATCCGTATCGGCGGCCGATACTGCTGCATCGTGCGCACCTGCACGGGCGAGGTATGACTGCGCAGGAGGACGCCTGGCGCCAGATAGAACGTATCGTGCATGTCGGCGGCCGGATGGTCGAGCGGCGTGTTCAGCGCCGTGAAATTGTACCAGTCCGTCTCCGCCTCGGGACCTCGCGCACGGGTGAAGCCGAGTGAGCCGAGCACGTCGCAGATCTGCGCGATGACCAGCGACACGGGGTGGCGTGCACCGCGCCATGTGTCGCGGCCCGGCAGCGTCAGGTCCAGGACGGGCCCGGTGCCGTCGCGCCGGCGCTCCAGCTCCTCCTGCTTCGCGTCCAGCAGCTCGTTGAGCGCGTCCTTGACGCGGTTCGCTCGAGCGCCTGCGGCAGGCCGCTCCTCGGGCGCGAGCGCTCCAAGACCGCGCATGATGGCCGTGAGCCGGCCCTCCTTGCGGCCGAGCAGGCGGATACGCGCGGTCTCCAGCTCTTCCGCCGTTGCAGCGGCGGCGATCGCCGTGCGGCCTTCCTCCTCGAGTGTCGCGAGGTCCCTGTCCAGATTACCTGTCATCCCTCGGGTCGTTGCTGGTTGAATCCGTGAAACGGAACGAGGTCGCCATCCGCCGGATGACGACCTCGTTCGTCGCGACCGGCGATGCTGCCGGCCAGAAGCGTCAGCTGAGCTGCGCCTTGGCCTGCTGTACGAGCGCCCCAAAGGCAGCGGCGTCACGAACGGCCAGGTCCGCCAGAACCTTGCGGTTCACTTCGATGCCGCCGCGCTTGAGACCGTTCATGAAACGCGAGTAGTTCAGATCGCCGTCCGCCTCACGCACGGCGGCATTGATGCGCGCGATCCACAGGCGACGGAACTCACGCTTGCGCTGCTTGCGATCCCGGTAGGAATACGCCCAGCCGCGCTCGACGGCGTTCTTCGCGATCCGCCACAGCTTCGAACGGCCACCGAAATAGCCGCGAGCCGCGCGGAAATACTTCTTCTTCTTGTGGTGCCGAGGCACCGCACCAGTTACGCGTGCCATGATTGATCAGCCTTTCAGCAGCATGCGCTTCATGCGACGCTCGTCACCCTTGGCGGCGATGACGGACTTCCGCAGGTTACGCTTACGCTTTGCGCTCTTCTTCGTCAAAATGTGGCTCTTGAACGCCTGGCCACGCTTGATCTTGCCCTTGCCCGTGACCTTGAACCGCTTGGCCACAGCCTTGTTCGTCTTCATCTTCGGCATGCTGCCCCCTCGTATCGCCGTACGCCGGCACTGCCGGTCGCTTTCAGCGCTGTGTCTTCAGTTCAGCGCGCCTTCTTCGGGCCAACGATCATGATCATCGTCCGGCCTTCCATCGACGGCATCTGCTCTACCTTCCCCAGGTCCTCCAACTCCTCCGCCACCCGCACCATCACCTCGCGGCCCGCATCCGGATTCGCGATCTGCCGGCCACGGAACATCATCGTGACCTTCACCTTGTTGCCTTCGTCCAGGAAGCGCCGTGCGTGCCGGATCTTGAACTCGAAGTCGTGCGGCTCGATGCCGGGCCGGAACTTGACTTCCTTGATCTCGATCTGGTGCTGGTTCTTCCGGGCCGCCCGCGCCTTGCGCGCTTCCTCGTA
>DATHUY010000123.1 GCA_035461765.1 Longimicrobiales bacterium | reverse complement strand
ACGTGCCGCGGCTCGGCCGGATCGGAATGATCCTCCGCGTAGCGCGGCCGGACTGTGATGCGGACTCCGTTCGTGATGCGATAGAACATTACTGACTGCTCGCTGTGATGGTTCGCAGGGCAGCCATAACGTAGGCCGCCTCGCACGCGCCGTCGATACTCCCGCTCCAGAGCCCACCTGAGATCGACCCCGTCCGCCATGGATGTGCCCCGTCGGGCGACCTTTCTTTCGTGCGTGAACGACGACGAGATCCGCGCCACTGCCGAGGGTCTGGCCGGCCGCGGCGGCCTGAAACGACTGCTCCTTCTGCTCGGCTTCACCGGGCCGCCGCGCAGCCAGAACTGGACGAAGTCACTGCGAACGCCCGCCCGTGCGGTGCACAGCGTGTCCCGGGAGACATTGCGCGCGCACGTCGTGGAGCTGAGGGGACAGTACCGCGACGACATGCTGCGCGATGTGACCAGGGCAGTCCGCAGCAGGGAGCCGCTCGCTCATCACGTGCTCGTGCTCAGTGAGCCGCGCCGGAATCGCGTGATCATCGCGTGCGACGCACTGAACAACGGCGTGCGACACGCGGTTATCGAGCCGTCCGCCCTGCGTCACAGTGACATCGACACGCTGCGCGAACTGGCCGCACAGCCGTCCGAATCCGGAACCGCGGCCGCACTTCGCATCCATCGGGCGCTCGACCGGCGCCGCCTGACGACGCGCTTCTTTCGCGACATCCGTGGTGTGCGCGACACCGTGGCGCGCTCGTGGACCGGCCTCCCCGCGCGGGTGGACACGGAGCGCGATGCGCTCGCGCTCCTGCTGATCTCGAGGCTGATGTTCCTGTACTTTCTCCAGCAGCGCGGGCTGCTCGATGCAGACTCGCGCTTCCTGCCGCGTCTCCTCGCACGCTGGCGCCGGCGGACCCGTACCTCGCACACGTTCTACCGCGCAGTGCTGCACACCCTGTTCTTCGGTGTTCTGAACCGGCACCCCGCGCAGCGCACCGCCCGTGCCCTGGCACTGGGGGATCTGCCGTACCTGAATGGCGGTCTGTTCGAGAAGCACGCACTCGAGCAGATGCGGCCTGAACTCGATATCGATGATGACGTCATCACCTGTGTCTTCGACGCCCTGCTCGAGAAATACCGCTTCACGAGCGGCGCCCCCGGCTCTGCCCGTGATGACAGCATTGGCGCGGGCATCGATCCCGAGATGCTGGGACGCATCTTCGAAGGCCTGATGCCCCAGGCGCGGCGCAGCCGCACCGGCACGTTCTACACGCCGCCGGAAGCGGTGGATGCACTCGTGGTGAACGTGCTCGCGGCACATGTCGGGCACGCGGCGGGTGTCGCGCCGGCCACCGTTCGCAGCATACTGCTGCGCGCGCCATCGGACGCTTCCGACCGCGATCTCGCCGCGATCGTCCGCGCCGCTTCCTGCGTGCGGGTGCTCGATCCGGCATGCGGCTCGGGCGCCTTCCTCATGGGCGTGCTCGACAGGCTCGAGACCGCGCGCTGTGCTGCTCATGATACCGCCCTGGCCGGAGCTGATGTCAGGAGGGATATCGTGGCTCGGTCACTTCACGGAGTGGACCTGCTGGAGGACGCCGCGCTCATCTGCTCCCTGCGCCTGTGGTTGGCGCTCATTCCCGGATGCGATCGCATCGCCGACGTACCGCCGCTGCCGAACCTGGACCGGCGTATCCGACAGGGGGACGCGCTCGTCGATCCGCTCGACATGACGGCTGCTGCTGCCGGTCGACCGCTCGGCACTTCAGCGCCGCCGGAGCTGCGCGTACTCGTGTCCCGCCTGGAGCCTGCCTCACGTCAGTATGTCACCTCTTCCCCGGAGGACAGACCGGCCCTGCGTCGTGCGCTGCAGTCCCTGGAGCGTCGCTTTGCGCGCGCGTGGCTGGACACACTTCGCCGACAGCTGGAGCACGAAGCGCGCGAGTTGCGCGCGCGTGCTGCAGATACCGATCTGTTCGGTGAGCCGACTGCGGCCGCGGTACATGCACGGACACGGCTGCCGCCACTCACTTCGAGACTGGAGGAGATGCATGCTCTCGGGCGCGACATTCGCGACACGGGGGCGCTGCCGTTCTTCAGCTTTCGCGTGCACTTTGCGGAAACCGAGGCGTTCGACGTAGTGCTCAGCAACCCACCGTGGGTGCGCGCCCACAACTGGCCTGCTGCCGTGCGTACGCTTCTTCGCGAACGCTATCGCGTATGCGCCGATGCCGGCTGGCCCTACGCTGCGTCCCTCACGGCCACGCCGCACGCCGCCGGCGCACAGGTCGACCTCGCCTTTCTGTTCCTCGAACGATCCCTCCGGCTGCTCCGCGTACGCGGGACACTCGGGATGGTGCTGCCGGCCAAGCTGTTCCGGTCACTGGCTCCGGGCGGTGCGCGCGCCCTGCTGCTCGGCGACACACACATATCCTCGATCGAAGACCACAGCCTGGACCAGCGGGCCGTGTTCGATGCCGATGCCTTCACCGCAGTCGTGATCGCACAGCGCGTTGACGCCGCCGAGGCAGGGACGCCACCTGCCGTTTCCGTGCGCATGACGCGCAGCAACGGCGATCCCCTGGAGTTCGTCGCGGATCGCGCGGACCTCCCCCTTCGCCCGGGCGATGTCCGCTCGCCATGGCTGCTCGCGCCGCCCGGTTGTGCGGCCGCGTTGCGCAGGATGCAGGGAGCCGGGCGGCAGTTGGGAGAATCGGGCCTGAGCGTGAGACGCGGCGCGATGACCGGCGCGAACGACGTGATGATCGTACACGATGTGCAACCGCGGATCGGAGACCTCGCGCACATCCGCGCTGAGGGATACTACCGCCCGGGCAGCGCGGATCGGCGCCGATTTGCCGGACATGTCGAGGCCAGCGCGCTCAGGCCCGTGCTGCGCGGCACCGACGTAAAGCCATGGCGAACCAGCGTCGAGCGTCACGTGCTTTGGACGCCTGCCAATCACGATCCGCGTACGCCGGCGCCGCGCCGGCTTGCGGCGTTCCTGGCGCGACACAGTGGTGCGTTCAACAAGCCTGCGCATCGACTCGGGACGCTGCAGCGTTTGTCACCCGGCATGTACGGGCACAAGGTCGTCTGGTCGGACCTCGCATCCGACCTGCGCGCCGCAGCCGTCCCTGCGTCAATACGAACCGTCGTGGGAACCGGGAGCCCCATCGTGCCATTGAACACCGTGTACTTCATCGGCACGAGAACCGATCGCGACGCGCTCCTCCTTGCCGCGTACTTCAACTCGATGCCGGTACGCACATTCGCGCGCGCCATTGCGGAGCGCGCGAAGGACGCGCACTTCCGGTTTTTCGCGTGGACCATTGCCATGCTCCCCCTTCCGATGCGATGGCGCGACGGCAGCACGGCGAATCGCATCCTGCATATCTCGCTTCGCGCACACCGCGACGCTGCTATCGAGCCGTGCGACCGTGAGGAGTTAGACCGGCTGGTTGCGCACGCGTACGGTCTGGATCGCCAGCACATCGAGGATCTGGTGGCGTTCGATGCCTGGCTCAGCGGGAAGGACAGCCCGGCGTGAGCACACTCATCGACGATGCGACGCGGCCGCCGCTGCGGCGGCGGATCGGCCATCTGCTCGCCAGGTGTGCGTACGCCGAGATCGCCGTCGGACACATCCGGCTCGCGGCCCTGGACCTCGCGGAAGACGAAACGCGATCAGTCAGGCGCTGCCGCATCCTGCTTGGGCGGCTGGAGGTGCGTGCGCTCACGGACTTCGGCTTCACGGATCCCGACGTGGAAAAAAGGATGGCGGCGCTGCTCGCATTCCTCGAGTCGGGCCGCGTCGAGATTCGCAGCGCGGGGCTGGGCGCGTGGTCGCCCGATTTCTCCACATATCGCAGACCGGACGGCGCTGAATGCGCATGTCTCGTCGGCGCGCACTATTTCCGCGAGCCGCCGTCGCCGAACGGGCCATCCCTCACTGCGCTCCTGACCGATCCATACTCGGTGGCCCTCGCGCTGGCCCGGTTCGAGACACTCTGGGCCCGCGGCCACGACGTGCTCGAGCCGGTCGTGTCAGCCGTGCACAAGCGGCAGTCGTTCAGTGGTTCGTGAGCATTCGTGGGCGGCAGCGATGCGCGTGCTGAATGCCTGCTTCGCTCCGCGTGGCGAGGACGCGCCGGGCGATGCCGCTGTCCCAGAGAGCGCTGGACTGGAGCCGTTTCAGGCGGATGCGTTCCACCGGCTGCGTGACATCATCGCGCGGCGCGGCGGTGCCATCCTCGCCGATAGCGTCGGACTCGGCAAGACACATGTCGCCGTGGCAATGCTGCAGGCCGAGCTGAACTGCGGCGCATCGGCAATCGTCGTCGCACCGGCGCAGCTGCGCTCCCACTGGAAACGTCATTTGCGCGGTCTCGTCCGCTGCCGATGGATATCGCATACCTCGCTGTCGCGTGCCCGGCCGCGGGCAACCGCTTCCTTCATTGTGGTCGATGAGGCACATGCGTTCCGGAATCCGCACACACGCCGCTACGCTTCCCTCGCGATTCTCTGCGAGAACGCACGCGTGCTGCTCCTCACCGCCACGCCGGTTAACAACTCAGTCCTGGATTTCTATCACCTCGTTCGCCTGTTCAGTGGCCGGAACGCGTTCAGCGACCTCGGTGTCCCGGACCTGCGCTCTGCCATTGAATCCGCGATGCGTGGCGGCGCTGCCGCGGAGCTCCGGCGGGTAGCCGATGACATCATGGTGAGGCGCACACGACGCGCAGTGTCGTACGCGCAGCGGACTCCTACCGTACGGCCTCAGCTGCGCTTCCCCCTGTGCGGACCCATCGAGGTACTCCGCTATGGGCCCTCCGCGGAACGGACGGGCCTGATGGAGCTCGTGCGGGACGCGATACCCGCGCTGACCTTCCCTGCACACAGTCTGTCGGGCAATGAGACGCCGCGTGAGCTCATGCGGCTGGGCCTTCTCAAGCGCCTGGAGTCGAGTCCGTGGGCCTTCAACGCCTCGATACGCCGGCATGTACGCCTGCTCGAACACTTCATCGAGGCAGCATGCGAAGGGCTGCTGTTCGATCCCCGCGACGGGACCGGATCAGGCGGCGAGGCAGATGCGGCGGTTCAGCTTTCGTTGCACAGTCTCGCGTTGCGACCGTGGCCTCGGTCTCTCGATCGCGCATGGCTGACACTCGCCGCGCAACACGATCTGGCACATCTGCGCCGGATCTGCAGTGCACTCCCGCACGCCCCTGGCGCGGCCGACCCGAAGCTGCTCCTGCTCCAATCGCTGCTCGATTCGTCGGACGGCAAGGTGCTGCTGTTCACGGAGTACCAGGCCACAGCGCGTGGCTTATGGCAAGCCATCGCCGACCGCGGCGGCGTTGCATTGATCCATGGCAGCGACGCACGGCTCGGCCGCGGCAAGGCCGGACGCCGTACGGTCATCGAGCGCTTTGCACCCGTGGCCAATCACGCTCGCGCGCCACGCCCAGCCGAGAATGTGCGACTGCTCATAGCGACGGACGTACTGGCTGAGGGGCTCAACCTTCAGGACGCGTCGATCGTGGTGAGCTATGATCTGCCCTGGAACCCCGTCCGACTTGCGCAGCGCATCGGCCGTATCGACCGCCTCGGCTCTCCGCACACGCGCATTCGGGCCATCGCGTTCGCACCCGATCGCGATGTTGAGGTATTGCTCGGTCTCATGAAACGCATACGACGCAAGCTCCGCCAGATCCGGATGGTCGGCGGCGATGCGCCCTGGGCACTCGCCGACACCCGCAGACCCGCCCGTCTCATTGCGGAGCTCGATGCTGCTGGAGAAGCGCGCGCGCGCGTTCGCGCCGCGTGGAGTGACAGCGTGAAGGCAGGGAGGCGGAGCGCACACGCGACCCCTCACGTCGCTTCCGTCGCGGTGGTCCCATGGCCGCACGATCATGAAGCGGCGTTAGCCTGTTTCAGGACGGGGCGCGAGCCCATTCTCGTCCTGGTCCGCGACGGCGACCAGCCCCAGCTGAACACGGCCGCGTGCTGGGACGGGCTGTCGAACGCGCTCGGCCACGACGTCATCGACAGAATGGGCACATCACGAGATCCGGACGGAGAAGTGAGGGCGGCCGCTCTCCGCGCTGAAGCCGCCGCCCGCACGGCGCTGCGGGCGGACCCGCGACCTCCGGCCCATGGAGACCGCGGCGCTACGCAGGCCGGGGCGGCGGTGCTCCGCTGGCTGGCCAGCCGGCCGGGCGGCGCCGCCTTCGAGGACACCGAGGCCGCGGACCTCATACTCAGGACACTCGGCGCCGGATGCCGCGCCGGGACGGACCTGCGGCTTCGGTCGGCCCTGCAGCGCCCAGCTTCGCCGGAGGCGGCCATGAAATCGCTGCTGTCCTCGTTGCCGTCGGCCGGTCAACCCGCCGGCTCGATTCCGGAAGAGCCGGAACCGGAACTCATTGCCGTCCTGCTGTTCCGGCCGACGCAGTCCCGACCTTAGCACACGAGGCAATCCAATGGCCTGTCCGGTGTTGTTTTCCAGCCCGCGGTTGCGGTTGACCGGCCCAGTCGGCGTGTTTATCTTTGGAGGCTCCAACATTCCCGCGTAGCTCAGTTGGTAGAGCAGGTGACTGTTAATCACCGGGTCAGAGGTTCGAGTCCTCTCGCGGGAGCTTCGAGAAGTTCGCGCCATCACGAGCGCAGACTGATTCATGGCGCCCCCGGCCGCACGGCCGGGGCGTCTTTTTTTCGACCCGCAGCACTTCCCGTCCCGCGCCGTCTGCCGGTAGATTCAGGTTCCTGAATCATCGCCTGGAGCATACTCAATGCACATCAATCCGCGTTTCATGGCTCTGCTGCTCGCGCTGACCGCGGCATCCGCTTGCAGTTCCGACGGCATCATCGATCCCTCGGACCGGCCGGACCCGCCGCCGCCCGGAGCGTTCGACCTGGACCTGTCCTTCTTCGACGAGACTACGCCCGCGCCGAACGGCGCCACGAGCGCATGGGCCCAGGCCCTCCAGACGGCGGCCGCGGCGAGCTCCGACATGGCCATGCTCGAGGTCACCGGAGCAC